>JAYSMB010000509.1:0-3045 GCA_043725065.1 Burkholderiales bacterium | reverse complement strand
GCGATCGAACGGCTCCGTTTCAAAGGCGCCAAGCAGGTGGGTCTGTCGATCTTCCTGGCCTACCTGGTGCCGCCGTCGATCAGGGCGCACTCCTCGAGCTCGTAGGGGATCGAGCGAAAGTAGCCCATCAGCAGCCAGGTGCTGAACGGGATCAGGAAGGTAGGATAGGTGAGGATGAGGGCCCAGCGCGTATCGAACAGGCCGAGCTGGAAGACGATGGCCGCCAGCGGAATGAACAGGATCGAAGGCGGCACCAGGTAGGCGAGAAAGATCGACAGTCCCACCTGCTTGGCGCCCTTGAAACGGAGCCGTTCGATCGCATAGGCTGCGAACACCGAGCAGACCAGCGAGACGAAAGTCGCCACCACCGAGACCAGCACCGTGTTCCACATCCACTCGGGGTACGAGGTGTCGAACAGCAGCTTCTTGAAGTGGGCCAGCGTCGGCGCGATCACCCAGAACGGATTGCCGGTGCGCGACAGCAGCTCGTGGTCGGGCTTGACCGCGGTGATCGCCATCCAGTAGAACGGAAACAGCAGGACGATGAGGAAGACAATCAACGGCAGGTAGATCGTCGCGAACTTGCGCATCGGCGTGTCGAGGTAGCTCATGCCGACGCTTTCGCCGGCTTGCGGCGATGTCGCGGTGGTCGTGGCGTCGCTCATTTGTCCGCCCCGCCCTGTTGCCAGGCGCGCCGCTGCAGCCCGAAGTAGCTGAACATGATCGCGGCCAGCAGGAACGGCACCATCGCGATCGAGATCGCCGCGCCTTCGCCGAGCGCGCCGCCCGAGATCGCGCGCTGGAACGAGAGCGTGGCCATCAGGTGCGTCGCGTTCAGCGGCCCGCCGCGGGTGATGACGTAGATGAGCTGGAAGTCGGTGAAGGTGAACAGCACCGAGAAGGTCATGACGACGGCGATGATCGGCGTGAGCAGCGGCAAGGTGACATGGCGGAACTGCTGCCAGCGCGTCGCTCCGTCGATCGCCGAAGCTTCGTAGTACGAGGGCGAGATCGTCTGCAATCCGGCGAGCAGCGTGATGGCGACGAAGGGCACACCGCGCCAGATGTTGGCCGCGATCACCGAGAGCCGCGCGTTCCACGGGTCGCCGAGGAAGTCGATGTACTTGTCGATCAGTCCCATCTTCACGAGCATCCAGCTGATGATCGAGAACTGGGCGTCGTAGATCCACCAGAAGGCGATCGCCGAGAGGGCCGTCGGCACGATGTAGGGCAGCAGGATGACGGCGCGGAAGAAGGTCTTGAAGCGGATGTTGCGGTTGAGCAGCATCGCCAGCCAGAGCCCGAGCACGAACTTGATGATGCTGGCCACGACGGTGTAGAAAAGCGTGTTGAACAGCGCCAGCCGCGTGACCGCATCGCCCCAGAGAAACTGGTAGTTCTCGAGCCCGACCCACTCGCCCGCGCGGCCCACCTTGGCATCGGTGAAGCCCAGCCAGAAGCCAAGCCCGAGCGGATAGGTGAGAAACAGCAGCAACAACACCGCCGCCGGCAGCATGAACAGCAGCCCCAGGGCATTGCGGTTGTTCTGAAGTCGTTCGAGAAAGATCATCGGATTTCAACTCTCGCAGCGACCCTCACCCCGACCCTATCCCGCCAGCGGGAGAGAGAGGAAGACACGGCTCGCGGATGCGAGCCGAGGCCGAGTTGAGGGACGCGCGCGCGAAGCGAAGCGTGATCCCTCGAACGAGGCCGGCGTTTGCGACGCCGAAGGTGTTCGTCAAACGCGGTAATAGCGTTCCGCGCGTTTCTGGGCCCGCTCCATCGCCTCCTTCGGCGTCTTCGATCCGCTGATCGCCTCGGCCACCATGTTGACGACGATGAAGTCGGCGGCCGCCCCCGCCGATGCGTAACCCAGCCTGCCGGCATAGCCCGCGGGGCGCAGGTTCTTGACCGGATCGCGGTAAGGCGTGTTCTTCGGGTCCGAGGTCCAGATCGCGGCACTGGCGTAGCCCGCGAGCGGGGTCGCGATGTAGGCGCCGGCACCCGTCAGCCAGGGTTCGAACTGCTCCTTCTCCATCATGAAGCGCAGGAACTCCTTGGAGGCCTGCGGGTACTTGGTGTACTTCATGATCATCTGGTTGAAGAAAAGATGGGACTCGGTCGGCACGCCGACCGGGCCGATCGGGAAGTTTGCGTGCTGAATGTCGGCGGCCATCTCCTTGACCTTGGGATCGGTCGAGTTCTTGGCGGCGTAGTAGATCGAGATGCCGTTGTTGGTGACCGAGATCTGGCCGTCGAGGAAGGCCTTGTTGTTGTTCGGATCGAGCCACGACAACGTTCCCGGAATGAAGGTGGCGTACAACTCCTTGCCGTACTCGAGAGCCTTGAGCGTCTCGGGGCTGTCGATCACGACCTTGCTTTTGGCGTCGACCAGCTTGCCGCCGAACGCCCAGATCAGCCAGTTGCACCACAGGCCGTCGCCGGTGGCGTTGCCGAGCGCCATGCCGCCGGGCGTGCCCTTGGCAGCGAGCGCCTTGAACAGCTTGAGGAAGTTGTCGGTGTCCTTCGGAAAGGTGTCGAAGCCAGCCGCCTTCACCATGCTCTCGCGGTAGACCATCATCGAGCCGGCGGCGCCGAGCGGCAGGCCGATCCACTTCTTGCCGTCGGGCTTCAGGAACGCCTGGCCGGCCGGATACCAGCCGCCGTACTTCTTGCCGATGTACTCGGCCAGATCGGTCACGTCGAGCAGCTTGTCCGGATAGAGGTTGGCGTCGTCGTTGGTCGACAGGATGATGTCCGGGCCGGCGCCCGTGTTCGCCGCGACCGCGGCCTTGGGACGGACGTCTTCCCAGCCCTCGTTGTCTACCCGCACCTCGATGCCGGTCTTGTCGATGAACTTCTTGACGTTGACCATGTAGGCGTCGATGTCGCCCTGGACGAAGCGGCTCCAGCGCAGGACGCGCAGCTTGGCGCCCTTTTCCGGCTTGAACGTCATCGTCTGCGCCACGGCGGGAGCCGGCGCTGCCGGGCGAGCTGCCGGCGGTGCCGACTTTTGCGGCTTGGCAACCGGCGGATTCGTCGTCT
>JAYSMB010000508.1:0-27214 GCA_043725065.1 Burkholderiales bacterium | reverse complement strand
CTGCACATGAATGCGTTCACAGAGGGCGAGCGAGGCAGGGTCTTGCAGCGGTTTGGAACTGCACGAAACTACAGATATCGGTTCGCGGACCCCATGATGCAGCCCTACGTGATCTTGAAAGGACTCAAGGAAGGACGCCTGACCGACGAAGTGGCGGAGATCTTCTCCACTCGACCTCAAATGGAGATGTCCTTCCCCGGTGCTCCAGAACCGCTCTAGCGGTGACCCCGTACGTAACTCGAGCGAAGGAAGAACGATGCTTCACCCCCAAGCCAGAGCCCTCATCGACCTGATCGCGCAACGCGGCCTGCCGACGATGCAGTCTCTGTCGCCGGTCGAGGCGCGACTTTTCTATCGCGATCGCCGCGCCCTGACGCAGCCCGAGTCGCCGCCGGTGGCCGAAATCACGGAACTCACAGCCGACGGTCCCGACGGGCCGATTCCCTTGCGCCTGTACCGGCCGACGCTGCGCAGCGACAACCCTGCGCCGCTGCCCGTGCTCGTCTACTACCACGGCGGCGGCTGGACGATCGGCGACCTCGACACCCACGACGTGTTGTGCCGCCAGCTTGCCAACGCCTCAGGCTGTGCGCTCGTCTCGGTCGACTATCGCATGGGCCCCGAACATCGATTTCCCGCCGGCAGCGACGATTGCCTGGCCGCGACGTACTGGGTGCACCGCCATGCCGAAGCGCTCGGCCTCGACGCGTCGCGATTGGCGGTCGGAGGCGACAGCGCCGGCGGCAACCTCGCCGCCGTCGTCGCGATCGCGGCGCGCGACGCCGGCGATCTGCCGATCGCCTTCCAGCTCCTCATCTATCCGGCCACCGACCAGCGCTGGGGACATGCCTCGCACACGACCAACGGCAAGGGATATCTGCTCGAGCGCGAGACGATCCAGTACTACCACGACAACTACTACGGCGACGCCTCGCACGATGTCGACTGGCGTGCCTCACCCCTGCTCCACGCCGATCTCTCGAAGCTGCCGCCGGCTCTGGTGCTGACGGCCGGCTTCGACCCGCTGCGCGACGAAGGACTGGACTACGCCAACGCGCTCGTCATGGTTGGCAACCGCGCGACCTATGTCTGCTTCGAAAGGCAGATCCACGGCTTCATCACCATGGGCAAGGTGCTCGACGAAGCCGACACGGCGGTCGCGATGTGCGCCGCCGAGCTGGCGCGCGCGCTCGGGCGCTGAGCGCGACCCGTGACGCGCCGCGAGCGATTTCTCGGAACGCTCAGCTCGCCGAGGACGCGCCTTTGACGGCCGCCTTGACCTTGTGTCCGCTCCTCTTGGCGGCGGCGCCGGTCTTGCGGCCGGCCTCAGCGACGGCGTGTCCGGTCTCGCGACCGGCCTGCGCCGCACCGTGCCCCACCTTGCGACCGGCCTGCGCCGCACCGTGCCCCACCTTGCGGCCAGCTTCGCCGACGGCGTGGCCGGTCTTGGTGGCGGCGTCCGAAGCCGCCTGGCCTACCGACTCGGCAGCGCCCACGGAAAGCGCGACGACAGTGAGAGCGAAAGCGGCGATCGCGAACGGAGTGCGCGTGTTCATCCTGGTTCTCCTGAGGCAATTCGTGGCGAGAAATGATATGCGGGAAGCGACGCTGTCGAGCGCCCCGGCACGCGGGGCGCGCGGCAGGCGCAGAATCGTTGGTTTCCAGGCCACCGAGCGCCGCGGGTCGGCGCCAAGGAGATCGATATGAAGACGATGACGGTCAAGCTCGCCGCCGCGCTCGCTGTCGCGGCAACGCTCGCCGCGCCTTTCATGGCGCAGGCACGCTCCGGAGGCGTCGTTGGCGCCGTGGCCGCGAGCCCACCGGGAAGCGGTCACGGCAACTGGCAACGAGGCGGTGACGGCGGCTGGGGCCATCACGGTGGCTGGGGCCATCACGGTTACTGGGGGCCGGGCCCATTCTGGGGAGGCTTTGGGCTGGGCATCGGATTCGGAGGGCTCGCCTATTCGGCGCCCTATTACGGCGGCTACTACGGCGGCTACTACCCATATCCGGGCTACGTCGTCGGCCCGGCCGTCGCGGAATACGTCGTCGTCGACCCCGCACCGGGCGACCGAGTCGTGCGCTCGTCGGGGCAACCGGTTCCGGCGACCACGCACGCGCCCGATCCGATCTTCTATCCGAAGAACGGGCAAACGCCGGCCAAAACCGAGACCGACGCCCAGGAGTGCAATCGCTGGGCGACGACGCAAGCCGGCGCCATGAATGACGCGAGCATCTTCCAGCGCGCCACTTTCGCCTGCATGGAAGGGCGCGGCTACACGGTCAAGTAGAGCGCCCGGGCAGCGCTGCCCGGCGTGACGTTTTGCTCGCTCGCCCCGCTCTTGGCGCGGTCGCGGGCAGGCACGCCGTGACCGAAGGCGCTAAAAACGCGGGCGATGCCGACGCCACCCGAAGACCCGTTCGAAAAGACCTTCCGCCTTGTCTGTCGGCTCGACGATGACGAGATCGACTACGTGCGCGACACGTCCGAATGGATCACCCGATGCGTCAGGCGCGTTCTGGCGCTCGATCCTTCGGCCAGCGTTGACGAGGTGACGACGACCGTGCTCGACATGAGTTCTCATGGTCGCTGGCGGCTGATGAAGCCCGAGATCGTCGGCGACCAGCTCGCCTTTCCGATCGCTTCGCCGCATTCATGAGGCGGCACCCGCAGGCGACTCGCCTGGCAAGGGCGGTGACGCTCGTGCTCGCGATGGCCGCGGGCGCCAACAGCGCGTCGGCAGCGACGCAACTGTTCAAGTGCGTCATCGACAAGCGCACCGTCTACCAGCAGCAGGCTTGCCCGGCCAACGCCGATCCCGCACCTGCCGCCGCTTCGGCAGCGCCGGCGAATACCTCGTCACCCGTCGCCAGCGCGCCCGCCCGGGCGGCGCCGCGACGCCTCAAGCCGGCTTCGCCCTGCTTCATCCGTGCCCGCCACGCCCCGATGAGGACGAGTGCGCCGGGCAGGAAGATCGTCGCCCAGATGATCTTTTCGAGGTTGTCCTTGACCCAGGGGATGTTGCCGAACAGGTAGCCCGCCAGCGTCACGCCGCCGACCCACAACGCCCCGCCCGTCACGTCATAGAACGTGAACTTGCGGCGCGTCATCTGCGCCACGCCGGCGACGAAGGGCGCGAAGGTGCGTAGGAACGGCATGAAGCGCGCAGCGACGATGGTGATGCCGCCGTAGCGCTCGTAGAACGCATGCGCCTGGTCGAAGGCCCTGCGATTGAACCAGCGCGAGCTTTCCCACTGGAACACGCGCGGGCCGATCTGCCGGCCGATCGTGTAGTTGCTCTGGTTGCCGAGCACGGCCGCGAGCCAGAGCAGGAGCAGCACCAGCGGCAGGCTCATGAGTCCGGCCGCGCACATCGTACCGACCACGAAGAGCAGCGAATCGCCCGGCAGGAAGGGCATGACGACGAGCCCGGTCTCGACGAAGATGATCGCGAACAGCAGTGCGTACACCCACGTGCCGTAGTGGCGAACGAAGCTCGCGAGATAGACGTCGACGTGGAGGACGAAATCGAGGATGGGGCCGAGTACTTCCATGCGGTCGATTATCGCCAGCGCTTGTTCACGCCCCCGTGGCGCGGCTCGCGATCAGCGGGCGATGGCCGCCTTGTGCTCGTCGAGCGAGGCAATGCTCGCAAACCACGCCGCGAGCGCGGGCGGATGTGTCAAAGCCGGCTCGGTCGCCTGCCAGCGCCGCTTCAACTGGTTCGCCGCCGAGTGCAACTGCCAGAGCAGTTCTTCGGCCAGGGCCCACAGCTCGACGCGAACCGCCGCGTCTTCGGCTGCATCGTCGCCGAGCGCTCCAAGCTGCTCGCGCGTGACCCCGGCTTCGTAGAGCATTCTCTGCAGGGTCGCGTTTTGTTCGTTCATCGACAGCAGCAGCGCGGCATGGGCGCCGTCGAGCTCGCGGCCGATCGCCTCGGCCGTCTCGCGCCAGCGGCCGAGCTCGTCGGCCAGGCGCAGCAGGCGTTCGATCGATCGCTCGGGCGGATCACCGGCGTCGGCCTCGGGCGGCGGTGCGGCGCGCAGCAGGCGGTGGATCGAAGGCACGAGCGTCGGGTCGTAGCGGCGCGGGTTGATGCGAAGAAGCAAGGAGACGCGTTGCTCGGGTTGTTCGCGCTCGCCGTCGAACATCGCGGTCACGACTTCGGCGAGCGACAGCATGCGGCCGAGTGGGCTGATCGCATCGCCGACCAGGCCGCGCGGGTAGCCCGAGCCGTCGAGCCGCTCGTGATGCTCGACGATGGCGCGTGCCACCCGCTTCGGATACTCGGCAAAGCGGCCGATCAGCATCGACGAGGTGAGCGGATGAACGTAGACGGGATTGAGCCGTTCGCCGCTCAGACGCTCGTCGGCATCGAGCAGGGTCGAGTCGATGTGCAGCATGCCCATGTCGTGCAGCAGGCCGGCGGCGGCGGCATCGGCCACGTCGTGCAGCGCGGCGCCACCCTCGCGCGCCAGATGGGCGCAGAGCAAGGCCATCAAGATGCTGTGCGCGAACAACGCCGGCCGCCGGTCGTGCGCCAGCGTCAGGTGCAGGGCGATCGGTTTGGGCAGGGGCACGGCCGCGATCGCCTCGAGCACGATCTCGCGGGTTCGCCCGGCCGGCGCCATGCGCGCGAAGAACGGCCATTGCGCCATCGCGGCGAGCGCGGCTTCGCGCAGTACTTTGGCGTCGACGCTCGGCACGGCGTCGACGCATTCGTCGAGCGGGCGCGAGAGTCGGTGCGAAACGAGTCGGTCGTACAGGCCCTGGTCGACCTTGACCCCACCTTCGAGCAGCTTGATGCCCTGGGCATTGAAGATCGGCTGCGAGGTCGTGACCGGCTGCTGCATGGCCAGCTCGGCGACCGCGTGCAGGAAGGCGGGCGAGGGCTCCGCTTCGGGCTCGAGAGCTGCGGCTTCGTTCATCGTGCTGAACCTAACACGGGGCGGGCCGGGTTCGGCCACAGGCAACAGCGTCGCCTGTCAACTCTGTGGCGATTGCCCCGCCCTCGACGAACTTCGCGGCCCCGACGACACTGCCGGCCATGCGGCCAAGCTTCGAAATCCGGTCCGAATGGGCCCACCTGAGCTATGCCGAATCATCGTCGGTGCGCGAGGTCTACGGCTTTGCCGGCAGCCAGGGAGCCGTCAACCTCGAAGGCATACGTTTCGTTCCCGAAGGCAAGCCGAGCCGGGTTCTGCTGATCTACATGCACCCGGCCAGCACGCTGCAGTTGCTGCCCATGCCGCGCGCCATGGCGCGGCGGGGCCTGCACGTGCTGTGCGCCGCCAGTCGCTACGCGCGCAACGACACGCCGCTGATCTTCGAGAACGTGGTGCTCGACCTGGGCGCCTGGATGCGTCATGCGCGCGAGGTCTGGGGCTACGAGAAGGTCGTGCTCTGCGGCTGGTCCGGCGGCGGCGCGCTGGCCCTGCTCTACCAGGCGCAGGCCGAGCGACCGACGATCACCGAAACTCCGTCCGGCGACCCGGTCGACATTGCCGCGGCGCGTCTGATCGCCGCCGACGCGATGATCTTCCAGGCCGCCCACGTGTCGCGCGCCCAGTTGCTGGCCGACTGGATCGACCCTTCGGTGCTCGACGAGAACGACCCCGACCGGCGCGACGCCGAGTTCGATCTGTACGACCCACGCAACCCGAACGTCGCGCCGTATTCGCCCGACTATCTCGCCCGGTTCGGCGAGCGCCAGTTGGTTCGGCTGCGCCGGCGCACCGACTGGGTCAAGGAGACCTTGCGGACCATGCGCACGCGCGGCGAGCCGCGGGCCGAGCGCGGCTTCGTGACCCATCGCACGATGGCCGAGCCGCGCTTTCTCGACACTACGCTCGACCCGAACGGCCGCAAGCCGGGCACCAGCTACCTCGGCGAGCCGCGCCTTGCCAACAGCGCGCCGGCCGGCATGGCCCGCTTTTCGACGCTGCGCGCCTGGCTCTCGCAATGGTCGATCGACGACACCCAGGCGCACGGCGAACGCTGCGCTGCGAACGTGACCGTGCCCTTTCTGGCGATCGAGAACGGCGCCGACGATGCCGTGCCGCAGCCGCACACCGGGCTGATCTTCCGTGCGGCGGGAAGCGTCGACAAGACCATGGTCGTCATCGAAGCGGCGTCGCACTACTACGCCGGCCAGCCGCGGCAATTGAACGAGGCGGTGCGCCTATGCGGCCAGTGGCTGGGTGCCCGCGGCTTGGTCGATTGAGGGCGAGCGAAGACGCACAATCCGCGCTTCCTACAATGCGGCGATGAACGCCGTTCTCGAGCCTCGCCTGCGCCGGCCGATCCGCGAATTGCCGGGCGAGCTGATCAGCCAGATCGCCGCCGGCGAGGTGGTGGAACGACCGGCTTCGGTGGTTCGCGAGCTGATCGACAACGCGGTCGATGCCGGCGCCACCAGCATCGTCGTTCGCCTCGTCGGCGGCGGCGTGCGGTCGATCGCGGTCGAGGACGACGGCGACGGCATCGCTGCCGCCGAGCTGCCACTCGCGCTGCGCCGCCACGCGACCAGCAAGATCGCTTCGCTGGCCGAACTCGAAGGCGTGGCGACGCTCGGCTTTCGTGGCGAGGCGCTGGCCGCGATCGCGTCGGTGGCCGAGTTGGCTATCGCCAGCCGCACCGCCGATGCGGCCCATGCGACGCGGCTCGACGCGCGCACCGGCGAGCTGTCGCCGACGGCGCGCAGCGTCGGCACCAGCGTCGAAGTGCGCGAGCTGTTCTTCAACACGCCGGCGCGGCGCAAGTTCCTGAAAACGGAGGCGACCGAGCTCGCGCATTGCCTCGAGGCGGTGCGCCGCCAGGCGATCGTGCGACCCGAGATCGCGTTCGCGGTGTGGCACGACGGCAAGGCCGTGGCCCACTGGGCGCGCGCGAGCCTGGCCGAGCGGACGGCCGATGTGCTCGGCCACGATTTCATCGGTCACAGCCGCAGCGTCGGCGTGGATCTGGGCGGGCTGAGCATCGCCGGCCGCGCCGGTTCACCCGAGTCCGCGCGCGGCCGGACCGATCTTCAGTACGTGTTCGTCAACGGCCGCCACATCCGCGACAAGCTGATCTCGCATGCGGTTCGCGCCGCTTACGAAGACGTGCTGCACGGCGGCCGGCATCCCGCCTACCTGCTCTTCATCGAGGTCGTTGCCGAGCGCGTCGACGTCAACGTGCATCCAACCAAGATCGAGGTGCGCTTTCGCGACTCACGCGAGGTGCACGAGGCGGTTCGCAAGGCGGTGCAGGCGGCGCTGGCGGTTGCGGTGGTCGGCTCCGGCAACGCCTGGGAAAGCGCTCCAAACGACGCGACCGTGAGCGATGGCGCTCGCAGCCCGGGCAATGCATGGCCAACGCAGCGTCCGCTGGTGTGGCCCGCCGCGTCGCCCTTGCGCGTGGCCGAACCGATGCCCGCGTTCTGGTCGCGCGGAGCGATCGCCGAGAGTGCGACGAGTCCACTCACTGCGCAAGCGGAGAGTGACGCCGCGCAAGCCGCGGACTGGCCGCTCGGCCACGCCCTCGCTCAGGTCGCCGGCACTTTCGTGCTCGCGGAAAATGCCGCCGGCCTCGTCATCGTCGACATGCACGCGGCGCACGAGCGCATCGTCTATGAGCGGCTGAAGACCGAGCTCGACGGCGTCGCGCCCCAAGTTCAACCGCTGCTGATCCCGGCCACGTTTGCCGCGAGCGTGGCAGAGATCGCCACCGCCGAAAGCAGCGGCGACGCGCTGCGTGCGCTCGGCCTCGACCTCGCACCGCTCGCTGCCGGCACGTTGGCCTTGCGCTCGGTGCCCGCGACGCTGGCCGATGGCGACGTCGTCGAACTGGCGCGCAGCGTGCTCGCCGAGTTTGCCGAGCTCGGCGCCAGCAGCGCCCTCGAGCGCGCCCGCGACCGGCTGCTTTCGACCATGGCCTGCCACGGCGCGGTGCGCGCCAACCGGCAGTTGACGATCGACGAGATGAACGCGCTCTTGCGCGACATGGAGCGCACCGAGCGCGCCGACCAGTGCAATCACGGCCGGCCGACCTGGCGCCAGATCACCCTGCGCGAGCTCGATCAGTTGTTCTGGCGCGGCCGATGACGCGCCGCCAGCCTCCCGTCGCGGGCCGGCCGCCTGTCATCCTGAACGAAGTGAAGGATCTCGACGGTCGAGGTCCTTCGCTGCCGCTCAGGACGACAACTTCCCACACCGACGGCAGCGTTCGCCTCTCGAAGCGGATGAGCGAGCTCGGCATCGCCTCGCGCCGCGAGGCCGACGAGTGGATCGCGCTCGGCTGGGTGCGCGTCGATGGCCGCGTCGTCAGCGAGCTCGGCTCGCGCGTGGTCGAGGGCCAGCGCATCACCATCGACGCACCTGCCCGTCATGCCCAGGCGCAGCAGGTGACGGTGCTGCTCAACAAGCCGGTGGGCTACGTCAGCGGCCAGGCCGAAGACGGCTACCAGCCGGCGCGCGTTCTGGTCACGCGCGAACGGCAATGGCGCGAGGATCGCTCGCCCGGTCACTTCAAGCCGCAGCACCTGAAGAGCCTGGTTCCCGCCGGCCGGCTCGACATCGATTCGGTCGGCCTGCTCGTTCTCACGCAGGACGGCCGCATCGCCAGGCAGCTCGTGGGCGAAGGCGGCGAGGTCGAGAAGGAGTATCTGGTCCGCGTCGCGAGCAGGACCGGGGCGCCGCTCGCGCCGGACAAGCTCGCGCTGCTGCGCCACGGCCTCTCCCTCGACGGCGAGGCGCTGCGCCCGGCCGAGGTCGAGTGGCTCAACGACGATCAGTTGCGCTTCGTCCTGCGTGAAGGCAAGAAGCGCCAGATCCGCCGCATGTGCGACGAGGTCGGCCTGCAGGTGCTGGGCCTCAAGCGCGTCCGCGTCGGCGGCGTGGCGCTCGGCAACCTGCCGACCGGGCAGTGGCGCTACCTCGGCGCCGGCGAGCGCTTCTAGTGCAGATTGAGGTGGCCGCCGAACAGCCCGAGCAAGCCGATGATGATGAGGTAGATCGCGACGATGAAGTTGAGCAGCCGCGGCACGACAAGGATCAGGATGCCGGCGATCAACGAGATGAGCGGGCCGATGGAGAGGGTCATGTTCATTTCATCAATCCTTTGAGTGCGGCGGTTTCGAGCGGCAGTATCGGCCCTCGCGTGCAGTCTGTCATCGGAGAGCTTTGGTCGACGGTGTCGGCCGCGGCGCCGCGCGGTGGCCGGCCCGCTCCTACCTGCTACCCTCGCCGCATGCCTCGCTCCCACGCCCGGACGCGGCCGATGACGACCGCGACCGTCGTCGTCCTGCTGACGCTCCTGCTCGGCATCCAGCCGGTCACGACCGACCTCTATCTCCCTTCCCTGCCGACGTTGCAGCTCGAGCTCGGCGCCAGTGTCGCCGCCGCGCAGTTCACGCTCTCGGCGCTGATCATCAGCTTCGGCATCGGCCAGCTCGTCTGCGGGCCGCTCGCCGATCGCTTCGGCAGGAAGCCCGTGCTGCTGTGCGGTCTGGCGCTCTATGCGGCGGCCAGCCTGGCCAGCGCGGCCAGCGCGAGCATCGCGGCGCTGATCGCGTGGCGCGCGCTGCAAGGCGCGGCGATGGCGGCGGCCGTGACCTGCGGTCGCTCGATCGTGCGCGACCTGTACGAGCCATCGACCGGCGCACGCATGATGTCGAGGGCACTCACCGGACTGGGCGTGATCGCCGTGCTCGCGCCGCTGATCGGCGGGCTGGTGGTCGAGGCTTTCGGCTGGCACGCGACCTTGCTGACGCTGGCCGTGTTCGGTGCCGTCGCGCTCGCCTTCGTCGCGTTGCGGTTCGACGAGACCGTGCCTCGCCGCGACCGCGACGCGACCCGGCCGGCGGCGATCGCCCGCAACTGGGCCGAGGTCTGCGCCGATCCGACGTTTCGCGCCTGGGCGCTGCTCGCGGCCTGCACCTTCGGCGGCCTGTTCGCGATGCTGGCCGGCTCGTCGTTCGTCTTCATCCGCATCTTCGGCGTCGGCCGTTTCGAATACGGCGTCATCCTCGCTTCGATCTCGCTCGCCTACATCGGCGGCACGGTCTGGTGCCGGCACCTGCTGGGCCGCCACGGGCTGCGCGGCGCGGTCAAGCGCGGCGCGATCTTCAGCCTGGCCGGCGGTTCGAGCATGGCCTTGCTGAGCCTGGCCGGAGTGCACGAGGTCTGGGCGATCCTGCTGCCGCAATACCTCTACGCGATCGGTCACGGCGTTCATCAGCCTTGCGGCCAGGCGGGCGCGGTCGGGCCGTTTCCGGAGAAGGCGGGCACCGCGGCATCGCTCTCGGGCTTTGCGATGACGCTGACCGCGCTCGGCGTCGGTCTCTGGCTCGGCCTGACGCTGGCCGACAGCGTCTTTCCGCTCACCTTGTGCATCGGCGCCTTCAGCGTCGCGCTCGCCTGGGTGGCATGGACGCTGGTGCAGCGTCACGGCGAACCGGCGCCGGCGGCTCGCGTGCTGGCCGAAACGCGGCTCGCGTGAACCGCGCTCCGCTCGTTCGCGGCGACGCCACTGCCTGCCTGTGCATCGCCGGGCCGACGGCCTCGGGCAAGAGCACCGCGGCGATGGCGCTCGCCGAAGCATTCGCGCCGGGCATGCACGTCGAGATCGTCAACGTCGATTCTGCGCAGGTCTATCGCGGCATGGACATCGGCACGGCGAAAGCGAGCCAGGCTGAACGCGCGACCGTACCCCATCACCTGATCGACATTCTCGATCCGGCCGAGCACTACTCGGCGGCGCGCTTCGTGGCCGACGCGACGCGCTTGATTGAAGAGATCGCGACGCGTGGTGCGCTGCCGCTGCTGGTCGGCGGAACGATGCTTTACTTCAAGGCGCTGTTCGAAGGGCTCGACGCGATGCCCGAAGCCGACGCCGCCATCCGCGCCGACCTCGACACGCGAGCTGCCGACGAAGGCTGGCCGGCTCTGCACGCCGAGCTGGCAAAGGTCGATCCGGTGACCGCGGCACGCCTCGCGCCGAACGATGCGCAGCGCATCCAGCGCGCGCTCGAGGTTTATCGCGTCAGCGGCCGACCGCTCTCGGCCTGGCACACCGACAAGACGCGCACGGGGCCACCACCGCCCCTGATCGCGCTCGAACCGCTCGATCGCGGTTGGTTGCACGCACGGATTAACGAGCGCTTCACCGCGATGCTCGACGCCGGCCTGGTCGATGAAGTGCGTGCCCTTCGTGCCCGCGGCGACCTGAACGCCGACCTGCCTTCGATGCGCGCCGTCGGCTATCGGCAGGCCTGGGCCGCGCTCGACGCGAACCACCTGTCGACCTTGCCGGCCACCGGCAGCGCGGCGACGCGCCAGCTCGCCAAGCGCCAGCTCACCTGGCTGCGTGCGATGCCGTCGCGACAGATCGTCGCCTGCGATGCAGCCGATGCGACCGAGCAGCTCATTCGCGTCGCGCGCGGCCTCTTGCCGCACTGATCGAGTCCTACACGATGGCCTTGCTGGAGATCGGATCGCTTGCCAAGCGCTACGGCGACGCGCCGGTCTTCGCGAACGTCGATCTCGCGGTCGCCACCGGTGAGTTCGTCGCCATCCTCGGCGAGTCGGGCGTCGGCAAGTCGACCCTGCTCAACTGCGTCGCCGGTCTCGACAGCATCGACGCCGGCACCGTTCGCATCGACGGCACCGAGATCCACGCCCTCGCCGAGCCGGCGCAAGCCGTGTTCCGTCGCGAGCACCTCGGCTTCGTCTTCCAGGCGTTCCACGTCCTGCCGCATCTCACGGTCGCCGCCAACGTCGGCCTGCCGCTGCTGCTGCAAGGCAAGCGCGACGACGAGCGCGTGCGCGCGGTGCTCGCGGCCGTTGGCCTGGCCGGCTTCGACCACCGCCTGCCGCAGACGCTTTCCGGTGGGCAGCTCCAGCGCGTCGCCATCGCGCGCGCGCTCGTGCACCGGCCTCAACTGATCCTCGCCGACGAGCCGACCGGGAACCTCGACCCGGCCACCGCCGATCGCGTCATGAGCCTGCTTGCCGAACAGGTGCGCGAGCAACGTGCCGCGTGCGTGCTCGTCACGCATTCGCGCGCTGCGGCGGCACGTGCCGATCGGACGGTGACGCTGACGCCGGAAGGCATCGTCGCATGATGAATCCGGCTCTTTCTCTTGCGAACCGGCTCGTACGGCGGAGGGGGAGGGGCACCGACCACGGCGGGCAGAAGTCGGAGCTTGGGGCCCCAGCCCCGAGCAAGACTTCTGCCCGCTGCGCCCGGCCCGCCGCCGGCTGTGCCATCACCGAAGCCAGACGACACGACTGACCATGTTCACCCTGCTCCGCGAACTCTCCTGGCCCGAGCTTCGCCACCACCCTTGGCGCAATCTCGCCGCGTTGTTCGCGGTGACGCTCGGCGTCGCCCTGGCCTTCTCCGTCCACTTGATCAACGCCTCCGCGCTTGCCGAGTTCAGCGCTGCCGTGCGCGCCGTCAACGGCGAGCCCGATCTCGAAATCGTCGGCGCACAGGCCGGCTTCGACGAAGCGCTGTACGAGCGCGTGGCGCGACACGCCGATGTCGTCGTCGCGAGCCCCATCGTCGAGGCGGACAGCTATGCTTTCGATGCGGCAGGCAAGCGGGTGGCGATCCGGATCGTCGGCATCGATGCGCTGGTCGTCGCGTCGGTGTCACCGGCGCTGGTGCCGCGGCCCACGCAGGCTGCCGATCGCCTTGCCATGCTCGACCCCGCGGCCGTATTCCTCAACGCCGAAGCCGAGCGTCGACTCGGTGTGGCCGATGGTGGATCGGCGCTCGCCGTGCAGGCGTCGGGAGGACGCGCGAGCCTGCGCGTCGCCGGCAGCGTCGCCACCGGCGGGCCGCCACTCGCGGTGATGGACATCGCCGGTGCGCAGGTCGTGCTCGGCATGACTGGCAGGCTCTCGCGCATCGACATCCGTCTCGCGCCGGGCGCCGATCGCGAGCGCGTCGTGCGCGAGCTTGCGCTGCCAACCGGCGTGCGTGCCGCGGCGCCCGGTGAGGCGGTGCAGCGGGTCAGCAATGTCTCGCGCGCCTATCGAGTCAACCTGACCGTGCTCGCGCTCGTCGCGATGTTCACCGGCGCGTTTCTGGTGTTCTCGATCTTGTCGCTCTCGGTCGCGAAGCGGCAGCAGCAATTCGCCTTGCTCGGCGTGCTCGGCCTGCCGGCGCGCGGCCGGCTCGCGCTCGTGCTAGGCGAGTCGGCGGTGCTCGGTGTGGCTGGCAGCGTGCTTGGTCTGCTGCTCGGAACCGCGCTTGCCGCGTTCGCGCTGCACCTGTTCGGCGGCGATCTCGGCGGTGGCTATTTTGCGGGCGTCGCGCCGGCATTGCGCTTCGAGGCCGGCGGCGCTTTGCTCTACGGCACGCTCGGTGTTCTCGCTGCTCTGATCGGCGGCTGGTTGCCGGCGCTTGCAGCACAACGGATCGCACCGGCGCAGGCCTTGAAGGGGCTGGGCTCGACACGCGCAGGACATCGTTCGTTCGTGCTCGGCATCGCCCTCATCGTCGCGGGGATCGGTCTTGCGTTGCTGCCACCAATCGCGGGGCTGCCGCTCGCGGCATACGGATCGGTCGCATGCCTGCTGACCGGCGGCATCGCCTGCGTACCCGGTGGCGTCGGCCTGTTGCTCGGCCTCGTGGCGCCACCGCGCCAGCCTCTCGCCTTGCTCGCGGTCGAGCGGGCGCGCCACGAGCGCGACAGCGCGACCATCGCCGTCGCCGGTGTGGTCGCCAGCCTCGCGCTCTCGGTCGCTCTCACGGTGATGGTCGCGAGCTTTCGCGATGCGGTGACGCACTGGCTCGACACCGTCCTGCCCGCCGACCTGTACGCGCGTGCCGCGATCGGCCCGGGCGGGGGCGACCTCGCGACCTTGCCGCCACGACTGCCGGAACTCGCGGCGCAACTCCCGGGGGTGCGCCGGGCCGATGCGCAGCGCGTGGTGCCGGTCAGCTTCGATCCATCTCGGCCGCCGGTGGCCATCATTTCGCGGCCGCTCGACGATCCGGCGAAGAGCCTGCCGCTCGCCGGCGAACTGGTCGACGCGCCGCCCGGCGCGACCGCCATCTACGTGAGCGAAGCGGTGGTCACGCTGTATGGCGCGCACATCGGCGAGCGCTTCGCCCTGCCCTTGCCGAGCGGCGTGCGCGCCCAAGTGTTCGTTCGCGGCGTGTGGCGCGACTACGCGCGGCAATACGGCGCGATCGTTCTCGACGCGCGCGACTGGCGCCGCCTGACCGGCGACGGGCGCATCAACGACCTCGCGCTCTGGCTCGAACCCGGCGCAAGCACGAGCGCGGTCGAGGCCGGCTTGCGACGACTCGCCGGCGAGCTAGGTTACGACGGCGCCTTGCTCGAATTCGCGGCGCCGCACGAGATCCGCGCCTTCTCGCTGCGCATCTTCGACCGCAGCTTCGCCGTCACCTACTGGCTGCAGGCCGTGGCGATCGCGATCGGCCTGTTCGGCATCGCTGCGAGCTTTTCGGCGCAGGTGCTGGCGCGGCGCAAGGAGTTCGGCCTGTTATCGCACCTCGGGCTCACACGCGCGCAGATCGTCGCGGTCGTCGCTGCGGAAGGCGCGGTATGGACGGGCGTCGGCGCCGTGCTCGGCCTCGGTCTCGGCATCGCCGTCAGTGCCGTGCTGGTGAAGGTCGTCAACCCACAGAGCTTCCACTGGACCATGAACCTGCTGCTGCCCTGGCTGCGCCTGGGCGCGCTGTGCGCCGCGGTCGTTGCCGCAGGAACGGCCACGGCGTGGTTGGCCGCGCGCGGCGCGATCGGCCGCGAGGTCGCGCTGGCGGTGAAGGAAGACTGGTGAGAAGCGAGCCCTGAGCCTGCTCAGCCGCCCTGCGTCGGATCGCTGATCCGCTTCTCGAGTTCGGCCGCTAATGTGCGTGCTTCGTCGGCCTCGGGAATCGCGCGGCCACTGTCGCGCCATTGCACCGCCGACTTGAATCCTTCGGCCTGCGCCTGGCGGCGGAACCACAGGCCCTCGGGGTTGTGCCGGGTCACGCCGTCGAAGACCGTGGCCAGCGTCTGTGCTTGTTCCAGGCCGGCCGTCAGCATCACCTGGTTGACGACCAGCTTGTGCATCGCCAGGTGCGAGCGCGGCACGCCGGCGATGCGGTCGGCGAGCGCGTTGGTCGCGGCGTCGAGCTCGGCGGCCGGTACGGCGATGTTGGCCAGCCCCCATTCAGCCGCTTTCGCGCCGGTGATCGTGTCGCCGGTGAACATCATCTGCTTGGCACGCGCCGCGCCGCGCCGAGCCGAAAGGTCCACATCGCCGTGGTCGGGCAACCCCAGACTCGGGTCGGCATGTAGCCGATCTTCGCGTCGTCGGCCATCACCAGCAGATCGCAGCAAAGCGCGATGTCGCTGCCGCCGGCCACCGCGTAACCATGCACCTTGGCGATGGTCGGCTTCGACGAGCGCCACAGCGCCATGAAGTCTTCGGTGTGGCGCTTCATCACCGCATAGTCGAGCATCGAATCCCAGGGCTGCTTCTCCTGCTGCAGCGGGTGATCTTTCGCGGCGTGAAGCGGCGTGTCTTCAGCCAGCATGACCAGGTCGTAGCCGGCGCAGAACGCGCGGCCTTCGCCTTCGACGACGATCACGTGCACTTCGTCGTCGGCCTCGGCCCAGGCCACCGCCTCGCGAATCTCGCCCGGCATGCTGGCGTCGATCGCGTTCAGCCGCTCGGGCCGCGACAGGCGCAGGCGCGCGATCCGCGGCCGCGCCGGGTCCTTCTCGATGCTGAGCAAACTGAATTTAGGCATCGCGATCGCGCCGGGTTGTGGGCTGTCAGTTCGACGCGAAGCAGTAGATGCGCGCGTCGCTGCCCGTCGTCTTCAGGGCATCGATGCCGCAGCCGCGCGACTGGTGCGACGAGTTCCAGGACTTCGCCGGCACGCTGTCGTCGAGGCCGGTGCGGTCGCTGTGGCCGAGCATCGCCGCGCCCTCGCCGCCCTTGGTCCAGTTGCCGCATGTCGTGTCGACGTTGCCAGCGATCGCCGTGCCGTCAGGCTGCGAGCCGGTCAGGATGTCGTGCATGTTGGGCGTGTCGCCGCGGCCGTTGACTACCTCGCCCTTCTCGGTGAGCGCCGTCTGCTTGGTGAGGTTGTTGGCACCGTGCAACTCGGTCACGTTCTGCGCGACCACGACGCCCTTGGCATTGCGCCACGCCCCGGTGCCGATCCGGTCGCGCGCGTTGATCGCGGGCGTGCCGCCGGCGGCGACCGTGCTGAGGTAGGCGCGCCAGGTGTGGCCCGTGGACCCTGCGGCCGTGGCGAGCGACGTGCACAGGCGGTCAGCACCGGCCAGGCCACCGAGATCGCCGCCCTTGCCCGAGCCGGTGCTCGAGACGAAGAAGGTCATGTCGTTCTTCATCATCATCGAGCTGCATGCAGCGAGAACGGACACGACGCCGGCAACGGCGAGCAGAGGAACGAATATCGAGCGACGCATGGGAATCTCCTCGTTGAAATCTGGATCGGGCTCGCAAATGAAGCAGCCGGGGCAGACTAGTGCAAAGCCGGTGCCGCTTCAAGCGGCGTTCCCCGCGTTGTCTTGCGCTGCACAAGCACCTTGATCGCGGCACCGCTGTGCGATGCTCTCACGATGCTTTCGCGCCGCGCCCTTGTCCTGGCCATCCTCGCCGCAAGGGAATCGGCTCCGGCGCTCGCCGCGACTGCTACCGATACCGCGTCGGCGCCGGCGCCGGCGAGCGAACTCGCCTTCCCGCGCGACTTCGGCGCGCATCCGGCATCGCGCATCGAGTGGTGGTACGTCACCGGATCGCTCGAAGCCGCGAGTCGGCGCTGGGGCTTCCAGATCACCTTCTTTCGTGCCGCCACCGGCATCGTCGGTGCCGAAGCAAGTGCGTTTCGGGCCGCCCAACTCGTCTTCGCTCACGCCGCCGTCACCGACCTCGAGAACGCACGCCTGCTGCACGACCAGCGGATCGCGCGCAGCGGCTTCGGCATCGCCAGCGCTTCGACCGAAGACACGGCCGTGGCCCTGCGCGGCTGGCGCCTCGAGCGAAGCGGCGCCGCCGACGCGAGCCGCTACCGCGCCGTCGCGGCAAGCGAGACGGCGGACTTCGCCTTCGACCTCGAGCTAGAAGCGACGCAGGCCGTGCTCGTGCAAGGCACAGGAGGCGTGTCGCAGAAAGGGCCGAACCCGGCCCAGACAAGTCGCTACTACAGCGAGCCGCAACTGGCGGTTCGCGGCACGCTGGTACTTGCCCGGACGCCGCCGGTTGGCGTCATCGGCCGAGCCTGGCTCGACCACGAGTGGAGCGACTCGCTGCTCGACCCGATCGCCGTCGGCTGGGACTGGATCGGCATGAACCTCGACGATGGCGCGACGCTGACCGCGTTTCGTTTGCGCCGCGCCGACGGCGCGACGCTGTGGGCGGGTGGCAGCCATCGACCCGCTCGCGGTGAGACGCGCAATTTCGCGGCGTCGGGACTGTCTTTCGCGCCCGGCCGGCTCTGGACGAGCCCCGCGTCGAAGGCCAGCTATCCGGTCGAGTGGACAGTCAAAACGCCGGCCGGCCGCTTCGCGGTCAAGGCCATGCAGGACGACCAGGAACTCGACAGCCGTGCCAGCACCGGCTCGATCTACTGGGAGGGCCTGTCGCAGCTCTTTGACGCGAGCGGCCGCAAGGTCGGCTGCGGCTATCTCGAGATGACGGGCTACGCAGCGCGGCTCGTTCTCTGACCCCTGCCCGCAGTCAGCGCGCGCCGCCGGCGGCCCCGGCCGCGCCGCCGACCATCGGCCGCGTCATCCAGACGAAGACGAGCAAGACGATGAACAGGGCGGCCGACAGCAGGAACAGGTCAGTCGCGGCCATGGCGTACGCCTGCTGGTCGACCATGCGGTTGATCGTCGCCAGCGACTGCGCGCTGTCGTAGCCGCTCGCGCCGAGCTGGCCGAGCGTGAGCGTGGCCGCGCTGTTGCTTCGGGTCACGGTCTCGGCAATTTCGGCGTGATGCAGGATGGCGCGGTTTTCCCACGCCGTCGTGAAGATCGAGGTGCCGATCGCGCCAGCCGTGATGCGCACGAAGTTGCTGAGGCCGGCCGCCGCCGGCATCCGGTCGGGCGTGAGCCCGGAGAAGATGATCGCCTGCAGCGGAATGAAGAAGAAGGCCATCGCCGCGCCTTGCAATACCGTCGGGACGAGGATGGTGTTGAAGTCGGCCGAGGTGTTGAAGCGCGATCGCATCCAGAGGACGAAGCCGAAGCCGATGAAGGCGACGCTCGCGAGCTTGCGCGGATCGATCTTCGAGACGTTCTTGCCGACCCAGGGCGACAGGATGATCGCGAGCACGCCGACCGGTGCCGTCGCCAGGCCGGCCCAGGTCGCGGTGTAGCCCATGTATTGCTGCAGCCAGAGCGGCAACAGCACGACGTTGCCGAAGAACAGGCCGTAGGCGATCGAGAGCGCCAGCGTTCCCATCAGGAAGTTGCGCCCCGCGAACAAGCGCAGGTCGACGACCGGATGCTCCTCGGTCAGCTCCCAGGCCAGGAAGAAGGCAAAGCCGATCACCGCCGTCGCCGCGAGGATGACGATCTGCGGCGAGTTGAACCAGTCGAGCTCCTTGCCCTTGTCGACCATGATCTGCAAGGAGCCGATCCAGACCACGAGCAGGCCGAGGCCGACGTAGTCGAGCCTGGTCTTTCTCGGCCCGGGGTCCCGGGTTCGGTAGATCGACCAGGTGATCGCGGCGGCGATCAGGCCTACGGGCAAGTTGATGTAGAAGATCCACGGCCACGAGATGTTGTCGGTGATCCAGCCGCCGAGCAGCGGGCCGGCCACCGGCGCGACCAGCACGGTCATCGCCCACATCGCCATCGCCGTGCCGGCCTTGGCGCGCGGGTAGCTCGACAGCAGCAGCGTCTGCGAGAGCGGAATCATCGGCCCGGCGACCAGGCCCTGAATGACGCGAAAGGCGATCAGCATGCCGATGTTGGGCGCCAGTCCGCACAGCCACGAAGCGATCACGAACAGCAGGATGCTGAGCACGAACAGGCGGACCGGGCCGAAGCGCTGCGTCAGCCAGCCGGTGAGCGGCACCGAGATCGCGTTGGCGACGGCGAACGAGGTGATGACCCAGGTGCCCTGCGACACGCTCACGCCCATGTCGCCGGCGATCGCCGGAATCGAGACGTTGGCGATCGACGTGTCGAGCACGTTCATGAAGGTCGCGAGCGAGAGCCCGAACGTGCCGAGAACGAGCGCGCTGCCGGTGAGCGGGCCTGGCGTTGCCGACGCCGCCGGAGACGCTTGCGCGCCGGCAGCCGGCACGGATTCAGCGCGCGCCGGCTCGCCCGGCGCGTCCAGTGCGGCTGAGCTCATGAAGCCCCCGAGACGCTGGGCGTCGGCCCCCCGAGGGGGCAGGAGCGCCTTGGGAGCGGCCCTGCGGCGCTCATCAGTGTGCTGCGGTGGAAGCCGGGGCTTGCGCCAGCGAAGCGGCGCGGTCGGCGCGCACCGCCGTGTGCGGCTGCGCCGCCTGGCGTTGCGCAACCGGGGCTGGCGCGGCACGGCCGGAATTGGCGGCGATGATTCTTCGCACGTCGGCTTCGGCGGCGGCTTTGCCATCGTCGAACACCGCCGTCGTCGCGTGCGTCGGGCTTTGCGAAGCGTCGGCCAGCATCCGGCCTTCGGTCTTGCTGATGTCGACCTTCACGTCCATCGACAGCCCGATCCGCAGCGGATGCGCGGCGACCTCTTTCGGGTCGAGGGCGATGCGCACGGGAACGCGCTGCACGACCTTGATCCAGTTGCCGGTCGCGTTCTGCGCCGGCAGCAAGGCAAAGGCGGCACCGGTGCCCGCGCCCAGCCCTTCGATCGCGCCCTGGTATTCGACCTTCTTGCCGTACACGTCGGCCACGAGTTCGACCGGCTGGCCGATGCGCAGGTTGCGCAATTGGCCTTCCTTGAAGTTGGCGTCGACCCAGACGTCCTTCAGCGCGATCACCGACATCAGCGCGGTTCCCGCCTGAACGCGCTGACCGAGCTGGACGCTGCGCCGCGCCACGTAGCCGTCGACCGGCGCGAGCAGCTCGGCGCGGGTCAGCGCCAGGTAGGCCTCGCGCACGTGGGCCGCCGCGCGCAGCACGTTCGGATGCTGGTCGACCGAAATGCCATCGGTCAGCGACTGGTTCGAGGCGAGTTGCTCGCGCGCCGCGACGGTGCCCGATTCGGCGGCCGAAAGCGCCGTTCTGGCGACCGCGACCTGAGACGTGACGTGGTTGAACTCTTCCTTGCCGACCGCCCCGGTGGCGACCAGGGGCGCCCGCCGCGAGACGTCGTCCTGGGCCCGCGAGAGATCGCTTTGCGCGCGCGCCAAGTCGGCCTCGCGCGCGGCGATCTGCGCCTTCAGCGTGCCGTTGTTGACGAACAGCGTGCGCGTCTCGCGCACCGCCTGGGCGAGCTGCGCTTCGGCCTGGTCGAGGGCGACGCGCGCGTCGGCCGGGTCGAGCTTGACGAGCGGCTGGCCGGCCTTGACGAAGTCGGTGTCGTCGGCGGAGATCGCGATGACGGTGCCCGTGACCTGCGGCGTCAGTTGCACGACATTGCCTTGCACGTAGGCGTTGTCGGTGCTCTCGAAGTGGTTGAGAACGAGCGCCCAGTAGACGCCGTAGGCGATAAAGCCGAGCAGCACGACGCCTGCAACGCCGAGCAAGGCGGTGCGGCGGCGTCCGTTGCCGGCCGGCGCGGTGGCTGCGGCGACCGGCGCAGCGGGGGCCGCGGCCGTCGGGTTCGGTGCGGCCAAAGGTTGTTCTGAAAGACGCTCCGCGTCGTCGGATTTCATCGAGAGGTTCTCCGAAGGAAAGTCTGGGCCGCGTCGCTCAGGACGCGGCGGCCGGCGCGGCGTAGCCACCGCCGAGTGCGCGGACGAGCAGCATCTGGGTGTCGAGGGCCCGTGCCCGGATGTCGACGCCGATGCGCCGTTGCGCAAGCACGTTGGTCTCTGCGGTGAGGACGGTCAGGTAGGTGGCCAGGCCGGCACGATAGCGCTGCGTCGCCACGTCGTAGGCCGATTCTGCCGATGCGATCGCCTCGGCCTGCTCACGCTGCTGGCGCTCGAGCGAGCGTGACGAACTGATCTGGTCGGCGACGTCGTGAACGGCGTCGATCACGCTGGCGTTGTAGCTGTCGATGGCGGCGTCGAGATCGGCGGTCTTGCCGCGCAGGTTGGCGCGCAGTCGCCCCGAATCGAAGATCGGCAGGCGGATCGCCGGGCCGACGCCATATTGCTCGCTGCCCGCCTGCACCAGCCGGTCGAAGCCGATGCTCGCGAGGCCCGCGAATGCGATCAGGTTGATGTTGGGATAGAACTGAGCCCGCGCCGATGCGACATCGCCGGTGGCGGCCTCGACCCGCCAGCGCGCCGCGACGATGTCGGCACGGCGGCCGAGCAGGTCGGCCGGAACGAGGTCGGGAACCGGCATGGCGCGCACCGCGGCAAGGCGGGGCGCAAGCGTGTCGCAGGCGGTGGGCGCCAAGGCGGCCAGTGCGGCGATGGCATGGCGCGTCAGCGCGATCTGCTCGTCGACGCTTTCGACCTGCTGCCGCGTCTCGGGCAAAGCCCCTTCGCCCTGGCGCAGCTCGGCCGTGGTGTCGAGGCCGGCCAAGACGCGCTGGCGGATCAAGCCCAGCACCTGGTCGCGCTGCGCCAGCGAACGCTGCAAGACCTCGCGCTGCTCGAGCAGATGGGCGAGCTGAACGTAGTTGCGCGCGACGTTGACGGCAAGCACTACGCGTGCGGCGGCGGCGTCGGCCTCGGCGGCACGCTGCTGGCCAATCGCCGCATCGAGCGTGGCGCGGTTGCGGCCGAACAGGTCGAGCTCCCACGAACCGTTGAGCTGCAGCGTCGCCGTCTCGCGGATCGTGCCGCCGAGCGGCGGCGGGTAGATGCTTGTGGCGCTAAAACGCTGGCGCGTGGCGTCGAACGCGCCATTCAATTGCGGCCCTTCGGACGCGCGCACCGCGCCCGTGCTCGCCGCGGCACGGGCGACCCGCGCCTGGGCCACGCGCAAGTTCGGCGAGCCGGCGACGGCCTGGTCGATCAGCGATGTGAGCGCGCCGTCACCGAAACCTTGCCACCAGTCGACCGCGATCGGCGCATCTCCGGGCAAGGCGGAAACACCCACCTTGGCGGGATCGACGAGGCTCGAACTCGACGCGATGCCGGACGGGTTAGCGCAACCTGCCAGGGCAATGACGATCGTCGAGGTCAGGGCGATGACGATGGTCGTCAGCGTTCGCGCCACCGCTTTGGCCCGCGAAATCGAATCGGAATCGCAGCGGCTCATTTCACCGACCTCCCGGCACACGCCTCGGCGTTGTCGAGCATGCGTTGCAGAAAACTCTTCAATTGCGTCCATTCGGCTTTCGAGAACCCGGCAAGGTGCTCGTTCAATACCTGTGAAAGTTCCGCGGGCACCAACTGCGCCGCCGACTCGCCCTCGGGCGTCAGCACGATGTTGACGACGCGACGGTCGTCGGTCGATCGTTCGCGCCGGCAAAAGCCCTTGCTTTCCAGGCGGTCGAGCAGGCGCGTCATCGCCCCGGGGTCGGTCTGCAGTTCGCGCGCCAGTTCGGCAACAGTCGAAGCCCGCGAACGAAGCAACATGAACAGCGGACCCCACTGCGCATGAGTGATGCCTTGCGGCTCGAGGCGCTTGTCGGCAGCCTGGGCAATCGCCATCAGGACGCGCTTCATCAAATAGCCGACGCTCTCATCCGCGCAGTAGCTCTCGGCGCGGTAGAAGCTGGCGGCAACGGGTTGACGAGACATAAATACGAATATACATGCCTAGGCAATGAATGTCAAGGCTTTCATTGCACGCGCTTTCATTGCATGGGCTTTCTTTCGCGAGGGTTTTCCCACCGTCCCCTCGCCTAAACTTTGTCGATGCCCACGGCGCCGTCTTCTCCACCGCAACCGGCGCGCGACGTTCGTTCGCTCGCCGGCCTGCTGCCCTTTCTGCGCCCCTATCGCGGCCGCATCGTTCTCGCCGCCGCCTTCCTCGTGCTGGCCGCGGCGAGCACCCTGGTCTTCCCGGTCGCGCTGCGCTCGCTGATCGACCAGGGACTGATCGCCACCGATCCGGGCTCGCGCGTGATGGCGCTGCGCGAGCACTTCTTCGCGCTGTTCGGCGTCGGCGTCGCGCTCGGCGTTTTCTCGGCGGCGCGCTTTTACATGGTGAGCTGGCTCGGCGAGCGCGTCACTGCCGACCTGCGCAACGAGGTCTACGCCCACGTCGTGCGACAAAGCCCCGAGTTCTTCGAGACGACGCAGACCGGCGAGGTACTGTCGCGCCTGACCACCGACACCACCCTGGTTCAGACCGTCGTCGGCTCCAGTCTCTCTATGGGCCTGCGCAACACCGTGATGGGGATCGGCGCGATGGCGATGCTGATCATCACCAACCCGGTCGTGATGACGCAGGTGCTGGCGATCCTGATCCTGGTCGTCCTGCCCTCGCTCTATTTCGGGCGCCGCGTGCAGCGGCTGTCGCGTGCCAGCCAGGACCGGGTCGCCGACTCGAGCGCGATCGCCGCCGAGGTCCTGAATGCCGTGCCGGTGGTGCAGAGCTACCTTCAGGAAGATCGCGAAGCGGAGCGTTTCGGCGCGTCGACCGAGCGCGCTTTTATCACCGCCATCCGCAGGACGACGCTGCGCTCGCTGCTGGTCGCCTTCATCATCAGCGCCACCTTCGGCGCCTTGCTCTGGGGCCTGTACCAGGGCACGCAGGCGGTGATCCACGGCGACGTCACAGCCGGTCATCTCGGCGAAACCGTCGTCTACGTGATCATCCTGGTGAGCAGCGTCGCCGTGCTCTCCGAGGTCTACGGCGACCTGCTGCGCGCCGCGGGCGCGACCGAGCGGCTGATGGAACTGCTGCAATTGCGCTCGCCCGTCGTCTCGCCGGCTGCGCCCGAGGCCATGCCGGCGTCAACCGGCGGTGCTTCGGTGCGGCTCGAGCAGGTGACCTTCCGCTATCCGTCCAGGCCGCGACATCCGACACTGGTCGACTTCAGCTTCGCGGTCGAGCCGGGCGAAACGGTCGCGCTGGTCGGGCCGAGCGGCGCCGGCAAGAGCACGGTGTTCCAGCTGATCCAGCGCTTCTACGACGTCGAGGCGGGGGCAGTGCGGGTCGACGGCGCCCGGGTCGAGAAGGTCGCGCTCGACGCGCTGCGCGGCCGGATCGGCATCGTCCCCCAGGACAGCGTGATCTTCTCGGCCGACGCGATGGAAAACATCCGCTATGGCCGACCCTCGGCGAGCGACGCCGAGGTCGTCGCCGCCGCGACCGCCGCTTACGCCCACGATTTCATCAGCGAGTTGCCGGAGGGCTACAAGACCTTTCTCGGCGAGCGCGGCGTGCGCCTTTCGGGCGGGCAACGGCAGCGGATCTCGATCGCGCGAGCGATGCTCAAGAACCCGCCGCTGCTTCTGCTCGACGAAGCGACCAGCGCGCTCGACGCCGAGGGCGAGCGCATGGTCCAGGCCGCGCTCGAATCGGCGATGCGGCATCGCACGACGCTGGTCATCGCGCATCGGCTGTCGACGGTGCAGCGTGCCGACCGGATCGTCGTCATGGAAGCCGGCCAGATCGTCGAGACCGGCACCCACGAGCAACTCGTCGCTTCGGGCGGCTTGTACGCGCGGCTGGCGGCGCTGCAGTTCAATCGCTGAGTCGATAATTCAACGATGAACGCCGACCGCCCCGTCCGCACCCAATACGAAGACTTCATGCGCCACGTGCGCGACCACGGCGTCGCCAAGAGCGACCGCACCGGCACCGGAACGAAGAGCGTGTTCGGCTACCAGATGCGTTTCGACCTCGGCCAAGGTTTCCCGCTGGTGACGACCAAGAAAGTTCACCTGCGCTCGATCATCCTCGAGCTGCTCTGGTTCCTGCGCGGCGACGGCAACGCGCGCTGGTTGCAGGAGCGCGACGTCACGATCTGGAACGAATGGGCCGCGGAAAACGGCGATCTCGGTCCGGTCTATGGCGTGCAATGGCGCTCGTGGCCGACCCCCGACGGCGGCCGCATCGACCAGATCGCGCGCGTCGTCGAACAGCTCAAGAGCGACCCGAACTCGCGCCGCATCATCGTCAGCGCCTGGAACGTCGCGGCACTGCCCGAGATGGCCCTGCTGCCCTGCCATGCTCTCTTCCAGTTTTACGTGGCGCCCGCCACCGGGCCCGGCACGAGGCCGAAGCTGAGCTGCCAGCTCTACCAGCGCAGCGCCGATATTTTCCTCGGCGTGCCGTTCAACATCGCGAGCTACGCCCTGCTCACCCACATGCTGGCGCAGCAGTGCGATCTCGACGTCGGCGATTTCATCTGGACCGGCGGCGATTGCCATCTCTACCGCACCCACGCCGAACAGGTCGAGCTCCAGCTCTCCCGTCAGCCCTTTTCGTACCCGATGCTCGAGATCCTGCGTCGCCCCGATTCGGTGTTCGACTACGCCTTAGAGGACTTCTCGGTCACCGACTACCGGCACCACCCGGCCATCAAGGCCCCGGTGGCCGTGTAGTGCCGGTCGACGGCTGATGGGCCCGCCCAGCGTGGCGAAGTTCACTGCCCGCGGCCAAGAACGGTCCCCAGACGTCGGCCGACGGCGCTAAAGTGGACGGATGTCGACCAACTATTTGGCGCCAACGCCTGCCGAACTCGAACGCGAGTGGGGTCAGACGCTGGCCGACGAGTGGCACGCCGATGTCGTCGCCGGAGATTTCGCCCCCATGATCAGGCGCTACGGCGTTGGCGCCGCTGCCCAGCGAGAAGTCGTTCTGGCACGCTTCGGCCTGCTCCAGGCTTCGGCAAAAGCCATGCGACCAGCTGCCTCCACTGTCAACGCGCGTACCGAGACGGCGGCGACACGCACCGTGTCCAAGGGTGCCTGGGCCGGCCGGCAATGGTGCATCGTTCCGGCGCAGTGCTTTTACGTGCCCTACTACAGTGAAGGCAGCAAGCGGTCGGAACGCTGGCGCATCCGCCGTACCGATCGCTCGCCGCTCAGCATCGCCGGTCTCTGGGACCGCTGGGTCGGCGACGACGGGGAAGAGCTCCTCAGCTTTTCGATCCTGACCCTCAATTGCGACCTGCATCCTCTGCTCTCGCGCTTCCATCGCCCGTTCAACGACAAGGGCGAGGCCCAGGAAAAGCGGACGCCGGTGCTGCTGGCCGAAGAAGATTTCGACGCCTGGCTCGACACCACGCCGGGCCGCGCGCCGATCTACTTCGGCACCTTCGGCAAGGACGATCTCGAGGCCGAGCCCGCGCCCGCCTCGGCGCGCCGCACGACCATGATGATGCCGCTCGACTCGGCCGTCTCCGAGCTGTAGAGCGCAGTCGTCGCCCGGCTCAGCCGAGCCAGCGGAACACCAGTGGCATGAGCAGCGAGGCGAGCACGACCTGCAAGCCGAGCGCGATCCCCGCGTAGGCGCCGGCATCGTCATGAACTTGCAGCGCGCGCGCCGCGCCGATGCCGTGCGCGGCCGTTCCAAGCGCGAAGCCACGCACCGCCCACGAGTCGATGCGCAGCAGATCGAACAGGTATTTCGCCGAGAGCGCGCCGACCATGCCGGTGAGCACGGCGAACACCGCCGCCAGTGCCGGAACGCCGCCGATGCGTTCGGCAATGCCCATCGCGACCGGCGCGGTCACCGACTTCGGCGCCAGCGAGCGCAGCACGTCGGCCGGCAGACCGAAGGCCAAGCCCATCGCCACCGCGCTGCCGGCGGCGGCGACGCCTCCGGCCGTCGCGGCAAGCGCCAGCGCCAGGCCCCTGCGGCGCAGCTCGGCGCTGCGCAGCCAGAGCGGCCAGCCGAGGGCGACGACGGTCGGGCCGAGCAGGACGTGGACGAATTGCGCGCCGGCAAAGTAGGTCGGATACGGCGTGGCCGTGACGACCAGCACGCAGCCGATCGCAACGACCGACCAGAGCACCGGATTGGCCCAGGGTGCGCGCCCGACCCGGTCGTAGCCGGCCTGCGCGGCAACGTAGGTCACGAGCGTCGCCGTCAGTCCGAACAGTGGCGTCGAGGCGAGGTAGACCCAGAGCTGGACGAAGTCAGGCATCGTCGTCCGCCGCAAGCTTAGGCCGGCCCAGAAGTCCACGCAAGACCAGAGCCGTCACGGCCATGCCGATCCAGGTCGAGGCGACGATGACGGCAAGCAATTGCAAACCGTAGTGCGAGAT
>JAYSMB010000507.1:0-7900 GCA_043725065.1 Burkholderiales bacterium | reverse complement strand
CCATTTCACCCCGAAGGGGAGCGTCGTTCACGCCGCACCCCAGTGAGGAATGTGGTGGTCGGTGATGGACACGCAAACATTCTTCGGCTCGCAAAACACCTCGAAGCTCCAGGTCCCGCCTTCGCGCCCGGTGCCCGAAGCCTTGGTTCCGCCGAACGGCTGGCGCAGGTCGCGCACGTTCTGGCTGTTGACGAAGCACATGCCGACCTCGATCGCGGCGGCGACACGGTGGGCGCGGCCGAGGTCGCTCGTCCACACGTAGCTCGACAAGCCGTAGGCGATGTCGTTGGCCTTCGCGATCGCATCGGCCTCGCCGTCGAACTCGATCAGGCAGGCGACCGGGCCGAAGATTTCTTCCTGCGCGATCCGCATGCGGTTGTCGACGTCGGCGAAGACGGTCGGCAAGACAAAGTTTCCGGCCCGCAGGGCCGACGGCAGGTCGGGCGCGGCTAGCCCGCCGCACAGCATCGTCGCGCCTTCGCCCGCGCCGAGCGCGATGTAGCCGCGCACCTTCTCGAGATGGCCGCGGCTGATCATCGGCCCAAGGATGGTCTTCTCGTCGAGCGGGTCACCGACCGCGATGCGCCTTGCGCGCTCGACGAAGCGACGCACGAACTCGGCGTAGATCGACTTCTCGACCAGGATGCGCGAGCCCGCGGTGCAACGCTCGCCGTTGTTCGAGAAGATCATGAAGACGGCGGCGTCGAGGGCGCGCTCGAAGTCGGCGTCGGCGAAGATCACGAATGGGCTCTTGCCGCCAAGTTCCATCGAGAACTTCTTGAGGCCGGCGCTTTGCACGATTCGATTTCCGGTGCGCGTCGAGCCGGTGAACGAGATGGCGCGAACGTCGGCGTGCGAAACCAGCGCTTCGCCGGCCTCGCTGCCGAAACCGTGCACGACGTTGAGCACGCCCGCCGGAATGCCGGCCTCGAGTGCCAGCTCACCGAGCCGAGCCGCGGTCATCGGCGACAGTTCGCTCATCTTCAGCACTGCCGTGTTTCCGAGTGCCAGGCAAGGCGCGACTTTCCAGGTCGCCGTCATGAACGGCACGTTCCATGGCGAAATCAAAGCGCAGACACCGACCGGGTGGAACAGCGTGTAGTTGAGATGGGTCGGCGTCGGATAGGTGTGGCCGTCGACGCGAACGCACATCTCGGCGAAGTAGTGGAAGTTGTCGGCGGCGCGAGGGATGAGTTGCTTTTTCGTCTGGCCGATCACCTGGCCGGTGTCGCGCGTCTCGGTCTCGGAGATCGACGGGACATTGGCCGCGATCAGGTCGCCGAGCTTTCGCATCAGCTTCGCCCGTTCGACCGGCGGCGTGCCGGCCCACTTCGGAAACGCGGCCTTGGCGGCGGCGACGGCGGCGTTGACTTCACTGGCGCCGCCGCGCGCCACCTCGGCCAGCACTTCCTGCGTGGCCGGGTTCACGGTCTCGAAATACTCGCGGCTTTCGACGGCGCGGCCGTCGATCAGATGCTGGATGCGCATGCGGCTTCCTTCGGCGGGTTTGCCGTCAACGCCCGAACGCGGCATCTCCGACGATCGTGTTCGCGAGCCGGCCGACGCCTTCGATCTCGCAAACCACCTCGTCGCCGACCGCGACGTTCGAGACGCCTTCGGGCGTTCCGGTGAGTATCACGTCGCCGGGCGCGAGCGTCATGAAGGCACTGAGGTACTCGATCAGGAAGGGGATGTCGAACACCAGGTCGCGAGTATTGCCCTGCTGCGCGAGCCGGCCGTTGACGAAGGTCTTGAGCGCAAGCTGTGGTCGCACTTCGATGTCGGCCGCGTCGACGAGCCACGGGCCGAGCACCGTGCCGCCGTCGCGATTCTTGACGCGAAGGTTCGGGCGGTACCAGTTCTCGAGGTAGTCGCGGATCGCATAGTCGTTGGCGACCGTATAGCCGGCGACATGCGTCATCGCGTCGGCCCGCGCGACCTTGCGCGCCGGCTTGCCGATGACGACGGCCAGCTCGCACTCGTAGTGCATGAAGGTCGCGTCGGACGGCCTTCGCGTCTGGCCGCGATGGCCGATGAGCGAGCCCGGCCCTTTGAGGAATACGAGCGGCTCGTCCTGCGCATTGAACGACAGCTCCTTCGCGTGATCGGCGTAGTTGAGGCCGAGCGCGACGATCGTGCCGACCTCGAAGGGCGGCAGCCAGACGACCGCATTTTCAGCGACCACTCGGCCATCGGCCAAGCGCAGCGTGCCCTCCGCAATGCCAGGCGTCGCTTCGTGGATCGCGCCCGAGAAGGCGACTCGCGCTCGTTTCACCGGGCCGACTCCGCGGTGGCGGCAACGCGCGTCTCGAGCCGACCGAGACCGTCGATCTCGATCGCGACGTCGACCCCAAGACCCACTTTCGGCGCGCCGGGCGCGACGCCGGCCATCAGCACATCGCCCGGCGCCAGCGTCATGAACTCGCTGACATCGGCGATTAGCCGAGCGACCGAACGGAACGTGCCGCCCGTGCCGGCCTCGTGGGCGAGCCGCCCGTCGATGTAGACGCGGACACCGAGCACATCGGGGTCGGCGATCGATGCTCGCCCGACCACGCGCGGTCCGATGGCGCAGGAAGCATCGCGCGCCTTGTAGCGGATCGCCGGGCGAAAGTACGAGTCGTGCGGCCCGCTAAAATCCGCGACGATGACATAGCCGGCGATGCAGGCCATCGCGTCGTCTTCACCGACCGCGCAGGCCGTCCGCCCGATGACAACGCCCAACGCGGCGCCGACCTCGAGTTGCCCGGCCGCGTCGTCGACCCGAACAGCGTCACCCGGCCCGAGCAAGGTGTTGCGCGGCTTGATGTAGAGCACGACGCCCTGGGGCGGCGCCTGGTACGGCGGCCGGTGAACGGCTTCGCCGAGAGCGGCCAGGGCGGAACGGTGATTCACGAGAACGCCGTACACCGCACCCGAGAAGCGAAACGGCGCCACGTCGAACACGAGGCTCGCGGCCAAAGCGGTTCCCGGCACGGCGTTTCGCCGGTTCAAGGCAGCGGCGAAACGCCGATCAGCCAGCGATGCGCCCAGAAAACGATCACGACGTACGCGACCAGCCCACCGACCACGGCGATCGCGTCGTTGATCGCCCTCGGCGGTGCCGCCGGTGCGTCGTGCGCCTCGGCCACCGAACGGCGCCTGACCGAAATGCGATCGGCCACGGCCCAGACGAGAAAGCCTCCGAACAGCAACACATCGACGAGCGTGCCGTTGGCGAGCAAATGCGCCGTCGCCCACAGTTTGGTCGCGAGCAGAAACGGCTGCTTCGCCGCGCTGCGGATGCGACCCGGCAGATAGGCGGCGAACAGCAAGGGAAACACCGGCACCATGATCAGCAGCGCGAGATGGCGCAGCGCCAGCGGCGGCGCGTAGAGCAAGACCGGCTCATGCCGGGCCATTCCGTATCCAACGATCAGCAGCGCCAGACCTACCGTGGAGACGATCGAGTAGATGCCCTTCCAGGCGCCGTCGCCCCGCCGCGCGGCCTGAGCGTTGCGCCAGCCCGGCGCGACGATAGACACCGAGTGGATGCCGAGAAAGAGAACCAGGCCGACGACGAAGACGATCATGATGCCGATTGTCGCTCGACCTTCGGCAGCACCAGCCGTGGCTTGACCCAGAGCCAGGCGAAGGCGCCGACGCTCATCATCGCCAGCGAAGTCGCCGCCAGGGCGATTGTCGAGTGCATCACGAGCGGCGCGATCACACCGGCGACGAAGCCGTTCGCCGCGCTGCCGACGCAGGCCTGGAACGACGACGCCATGCCGCGCCGCTCGGGCATGAGATCGAGCACAAGCAGGGTCACGACCGGAACCATCATCGCCCAGCCGAACGAATAGATCGCGATCGGCAAGAGCGCCCACCAGGCCTCGGGAACGAACAGCAGGTTGAGGATGAAGTTGACGATCGAAATGCCGGCCATGATGACGAAGCCATAGCGGATCTGCCGCGACGGCTTGACCTTGCCCGCCATCCGGCCGGACAGGAAGGCGCCGCTCATGATCCCGGCGATGCTGAGCAGGAAGAACCAGAAGAACTGCCCCGGCTCCAGGCCGAGGTGCTGGCCAAGGAAGACCGGTGTCGACAGCACATAGAGAAACATGCCGTTGAACGGAATGCCGCTGGCCAGCGCCAGCGTCAGAAAGCGCGGGTTGCTGCCCAGCGCCCAGTAGCCGCGCAGCAGGTTGGCTGCGTTGAGCGGCTGCCTGTGTGTCACATGCAATGTTTCGGGCAGAAGCTTCCAGTTCGCAACCAGCAGAACCACGCCGACGCCCGTAAGAAACCAGAAGATCGTGTGCCAGCCGGCATGGACGAACAGGAAGCCGCCGACCATCGGCGCCACCGCCGGCGCGACGCCGAAGTAGATCGTCACCTGCGACATCACGCGCTGGGCATCGGCGGGCGGGAACATGTCGCGGATCACCGCGCGCGAGATCACGATCCCGGCGCCCGCCGACATGCCCTGAAGGGCGCGGAAGAAGACGAGCGCGCCGATATGCTGCGATAGCGCGCAGCCGATCGAGGCGAGCGTAAACACCGCGAGTCCGGCGAGCACGACCGGGCGGCGTCCGAAGCTGTCGGAGAGCGCGCCGTGAAACAGGTTCATCACGGCGAAGCCGAACAGGTAGGCGGAGAGCGTCTGCTGCATCTGGACCGGCGAAGCGCCGATCGCCAGGGCGATGCCGGTGAATGCCGGCAGGTAGGTATCGATCGAGAACGGCCCGAGCATGCCCAGGCAGGCGAGCAGCACGGCGAGGGCCCACTTGGGCGCTTGCCAGAGAGTCTTGGCGTCCGGATTCATGGCCAGCCGTCGAGTGTAGTCAGCGGCTCTTCGCAGCCCCGTCCCGGGACCACGACGAAAAAAGTGTGAAGCGAGCCGATAGGCCGGATTCTGTGCAGCGCACCCGTCTTGCGACGCGTACGCCGTGGCCGCCATTCCTCTGGGCCGGGCATCGCTGCCCGGCTCGGTGCTACCTACCCGCCGGCTCGTGCGGAGCCACACTTCCAGGCGTGCGGGCCGAAGCCCGTTCGCCGACGCCGGCCTATTTGGTATTGCTGCGCGTAGAGATTGCCCGTTTCACCCGATACCGCTGCCTCGCGGCAGCAGCGCCGACTCGTCTCTGTTGCTCTGATCCTCACCTCGCGGTGGACAGCCGTTAGCTGCTACGCCGCCCTGTGCAGTCCGGACCTTCCTCCCGCGCGACTTGCGTCGGCACCGGCGGCGGCCTGGCTCGCTTCACATGCCGATTATCGGCGAGGCCCCGTCGCCGATCGCGAAGCGGTCGCAGGCGACGGCGTTTCGCTGGCGCGACACTCCAGCCCGTCGCGCGACAGGCTGGACGCCAAGAAAGCCGGAATCGGTAAAATGGCGGGTTGCGGGGCCATGAGCGCCGCTCTCGCTCGCGTCAACCGATCCCCGATTGCCGCGTTGTCATGTCAAGTCTCACCCGCGTCGTGCACGCCGAGACTTTCATGTTGGCCCTTTCCCCCCTAATTTGAAACGATTCAGGAGATATCGATGAAATCCAAACTCGCACTCAGCGCCATCGTCGCGGCAGTCGCCGTGTTTTCGCAAGGCGCCTTCGCGCAAGCCTCGTCGCCGACCCGCGCCGAAGTAAAGGCGGAAGCCAAGACCGGAGCGCTCGCCCCCGCCGGCGAAGGCCCCCAAGCGGTTGTTCCCAAGACCACCGACAAGACCCGCGCCGAGCGCAAGGCCATGACCAAGGCCGACGCGAAGTCCGGTGCCCTCAAGCCCGCGGGCGACGCTGCCGAAATGAAGAAGGACGGCGCTGTCGAAGCCAAGACCTCGGACAAGACCCGTGCCGAGCGCAAGGCGCAGACCAAAGCCGACATCAAGGCGGGCAAGACCCAACCGGCTGGTGAAGCGGCGATGCCCGCGGGCGACCCGAAGCCGAAGTAAATACTTTTCGACCGCCGCGAGCGGCAGAAAAGGCGAAGCGGCTCTTATGGGCCGCTTAGCGAGAGCGGCCTACGGGCCGCTTTCTTATTTGCGCCGGCGGCGCCGCGATCCGGCGGCCCCGGCCCCGTCCGGCTCTGGCGCGGGCACATAGCGCACCGAGTTCGGCTGCTGCGCGGGGGCCAGCTCGAACAAGGTCGGATACTTTCCGAACAGCCGGGTCGACGACGCGTTCCTGGAGAGGAGCTTCCCTTTTCGCAGCGCTTCCGCAGCGACGCCGAGCCCGACCGTGCTTCCCGACGCCAGGCCCGGCACCGCCCCGAGCCAGAGCGACACCTCGTCGGGCACAACGGACTCGCGGCGCGGCAGCGGCGCCACTTCTTCTGTCTCCTTGACTGGCGTCGGTCGAGCCGTTCTGGTCACGCGTTTTCTGACACCCGGCAGTTCGATGAAGTCGTCGTACGTGCGGTGCGACTCCGCGGCGGTCTTGCCCTCTTGCCCGACGCCTTCGACCCGACATCCCAGCTCACGCAGGTGAATGACCAGGGGCGCGAAGTCCGAGTCGGAACCGACGATGACCACGACCGCCGGGCAGTCGTGACCGCAAAGCTGCACGGCGTCAACCGCGAGCGCGATATCGGTGCAGTTCTTTCCGGCGGTAGCGTTGACCATCGCGCGGATCGAGTGCTGCTTCAGGAACTCGAGGTTCTTCACCGCGAAATCGGCGCTGCAATAGCAGCGCCGGACGTGGACTGCGCCGTGCAGTTCCTGCTTCATCAGCAAGGCCTTCTCGATCACGTCGAGAGACACGTTGTCGGCATCGATGAGAAAAAGTGTCCGTCCGCCAGATCTCATCGTCGCACCGCCTTTTCGTCATCGGCCGCAGCGAGGGCCCACGGCAAGCTCTCGCCGCCGCCCAGCGGCTTGAGTTCGCCCTCGCCGAAGGGCAGCGTCTCGGGAACCGTCCACGGGCGCTTTTGCAAGGTCACCGTTCCGGTGTTTCGCGGCAGGCCGTAGAAGGCCGCACCGTTGAAGCTGGCGAAGGCCTCCAGGCTCTCCAGCGCGCCCGCCGCGTCGAAGGCTTGGGCATACAGCTCGAGCGCGTGCAGCGCGGTGTAGCAGCCGGCACAGCCGCACGCGCTCTCCTTCAACCCGGCCGCATGCGGAGCACTGTCGGTGCCGAGAAAGAAGCGCCCGCTTCCCGATGTCGCCGCTTTGACCAGGGCAACCCGGTGCGCCTCGCGCTTGAGGATCGGCAGGCAGTACCAGTGCGGCCGGATCCCGCCCGCGAAGATCGCGTTGCGGTTGTAGAGCAGGTGATGCGCGGTGATCGTCGCGCCCGTGTTCGCGCCGGCCTCGGCCACGTACTGCGCGCCGTGTTTCGTCGTGATGTGCTCCAGGACGATCTTCAGGTTAGGGAAGCTGCGCCGCAAACCGGCCAGATGCCGCTCGATGAAGACCGCTTCGCGGTCGAACACATCGACCCCCGGATCGGTCACTTCGCCGTGCACGAGCAAGGCGATTCCTTCGCGTTCGGCCGCTTCGAGCACGCCGCTGATCCTGGCCAGATCGGTGACGCCGGCGTCGCTGTGGGTGGTCGCGCCGGCCGGGTAGAGCTTGATCGCGAGAATGCCGGCTTCGCGCGCACGCCGCATCTCCGCGGGCGGCGTCGTGTCGGTGAGGTAAAGCGTCATCAGCGGTTCGAACGACGCACCTGCGGGCAAGGCCTCGGCGATTCGGCGGCGGTAGGCGAGCGCCTGTTCGACGCGAACGACCGGCGGCCGCAGGTTCGGCATGACGATCGCCCGCGCGAATTGACGCGCGCTGTGCGGCAGCACCGCCGCAAGCGCCGCGCCGTCGCGAAGATGCAGATGCCAGTCGTCGGGCCGGGTGATCGTGATCTGATCGGGCATCGGCGAATTGTCCCACCCGCTCGCGGGCCGGGCGCCGCCGGTCTCAGCGCGGCGCAGGACCGAACGC
>JAYSMB010000506.1:0-2626 GCA_043725065.1 Burkholderiales bacterium | reverse complement strand
GCGGTCGGCAGAGGCCAGCGTGGCGCTGGCGGAGCAGGCACTGGAGAAGGGAGAGATCGGCGCCGTCACGCCCCTCTGCGGTCTCTGGCTGGCGTTGGCACTGCGGCGCCTGGGCTGCCCGACCGAAAGCACGCTGCGGGCGCAACGCGCGGCTGGGTGGCTGATGGAGCGCGCGCGGCAATCGGTGCCGGCAGAGTTTCGCGACAGCTTCCTGCGCCGCAACCCGGTCCACGCCGGCTTGCTGTCGTTGGCGCATCCAAACGGCTAGCGCCGGCGCAGGAAGTGCACGTACTCGTCGTTGGCGCTGGCCTGCTCGAGGAGTTCGTTGCCGGTCTGCCGCGCAAAAGCCTGGAAGTCGCGCACCGATCCGGGGTCGGTCGCGACGACCTTGAGCACGTCGCCGCTCGACATTTCGGCGAGCGCCTTCTTCGCTTTCAGGACGGGCAGCGGGCAGCTCATGCCGCGCGTGTCGAGCTCTTTCTGGGCGTCCATCGCGATAGGTCCTCGTTCAATCCACGTCCACTTCGGTGGCCCGCTTGCCCGGCGGCAGCTCCATCCACTGCGGCTCGATGCCACGCGAACGCAGCCAGTCGGCCAGTGCATGGCCGGTGCCGGCCGGCCAGCACTTGATGCGTTCCGGTGCCACCGTGCGGTAGTCGATCAGTTCGGGCGAGAGCACGATCTCTCCACGCGCCGCCACATGGTACGCGATGATGACCTGATTCATGCGCAAGAACTCATAAGCGCCGATCAGCGAAGTCGACGCTACCGTGAGCGAAGTCTCCTCGAAGACCTCGCGGGCGATCCCCTCCTTCGGCGTTTCGCCCGCTTCCATGAAACCGGTGATCAAGCCGAAGAACTTTCCGGGCCAGGCCGCGTTGCGCGCCAGCAGAATCTGGCCGTCGCGATCGACCAGATCGATCACCGCCGCGAGCACCGGCGTCGGGTTGTTCCAGTGGGTCCAGCCGCAGGCCGGGCAGCGCGGACGCGTCTTCGCGCCGCCATCTTCCTGGAGCGAGATCTGCTCGAGCCGCGTCGCGCAATTGACGCAAAAGGTGGTTTGGTAGTTCAAGCCGGAAAGACCCCGGTCGACAAGTAGCGATCGCCTCGGTCGCAGACCACGAAGACGATGGTCGCATTCTCGACCTTTGCCGCGATCCGCAAGGCTACCCAGCACGCGCCGGCGGCGGAGATGCCGGCGAAGATGCCTTCTTCGCGGGCCAGGCGCCGCGTCACTTCCTCGGCGTCGGACTGCGAGACCAACACGAGCTCATCGACCGACTTCGGGTCGTAGATCTTCGGCAGGTATTGCTCGGGCCACTTGCGAATGCCGGGGATGCGCGAACCTTCGCTCGGCTGCGCACCGACGACGCGTACTTCGGAATTTTTTTCCTTCAGAAAGCGCGAGACGCCGGTGATCGTTCCGGTCGTTCCCATCGCGCTCACGAAGTGGGTGACGCGACCGCCGGTGTCGCGCCAGATCTCGGGGCCGGTGGTCTCGTAGTGGATGCGCGGGTTGTCGGCGTTGGCAAACTGGTCGAGCACGCGGCCCTTGCCGTCGCGCTGCATCTGCTCGGCGAGGTCGCGCGCGTATTCCATGCCGCCCGAGCGCGGCGTCAGGATCAGCTCGGCGCCGAACGCCTTCATCGTCTGCGCGCGCTCGACGCTCAGGTCCTCGGGCATGATCAAGAGCATGCGGTAGCCGCGGATCGCCGCGGCCATCGCCAGCGCGATGCCGGTGTTCCCCGAAGTCGCCTCGATCAACGTGTCGCCCGGCTTGATCGTGCCGCGCTCCTCGGCGCGCCGGATCATGCTGATGGCCGGCCGGTCCTTGACCGAGCCGGCCGGGTTGTTGCCCTCTAGCTTGCCGAGGATGACGTTGCCGCGCTCGTCGTTGCCCGCACCTGGCAGACGCACGAGACGCACCATCGGCGTCGCACCGATCGTGTCTTCGATCGTGGGGTAGCGCGGGGTGGGCTCGGTCATATGAAGGGTCGTGCTCGCCGCTTGGTGCTCGGGTCGGAATCGAAGATAGGCCCGAAAGCCGCACCAGTGCTAGCTTTGGTAAAGGTCCGGGCGGTTGTGTGCCCGGGTTTGTCCCCGGAAATGTTACTCGTTTGATAGACAACGCGTCGCCCAGCAGGGGCGTCGCTCATCCGCAAAGGCGCCGACACCGAGACTCGAAAGCGAAAAGGCAACTCAACCTCCTTCAGCCCACGGCTGAAGGACGACCTTGCCGGTGGTCTTTCGGCCTTCCAGAAGGCGATGTGCCTCCGCTGCCCGTGCCAGAGGCAACACGGTGCCGACTTGAAGTTCAAGGCGCTTGTCGAGCACGTAGCCGATAAGCTCATCGAGGGTAGATCGGATCAGATCCCGGCGGGCAATGTAGGCGCCGAGATAGAAGCCGGTGACGGAATGGTTCGGTACGACCAGCCGTTGGGTGTCGATGTGCGCCGGTTGCCTGCTCGCCTTGCCATAGACCACCATGCGACCGAAGGGAGCAAGCGCCTGCAAGGCCCGCGACAGGGCCCCCCGCGTCAGAATACTTGTCGCCTCCATAGAACCGGGAACCCGGGGGCGGCGAAGAAGGATGGAAGTGGCTCGATACGGACAAGCATTCAAGGAC
>JAYSMB010000505.1:0-3221 GCA_043725065.1 Burkholderiales bacterium | reverse complement strand
TCGCCTTCGCCTGCGACACCGACCACGATCGCCACGGCATCGTCACGTCGAAGGACGGCCTGCTCGCTCCCAATCACTATCTTGCGGTCGCCATCGACTACCTGTTCCAGCACCGGCCGCAGTGGCCGGCGAAGGCTGCCGTCGGCAAGACGGTGGTCAGCACGAGCCTCATCGATCTCGTGACGAAGCGGCTCGGCCGCACGCTGTACGAAGTGCCGGTCGGCTTCAAGTGGTTTGCCGGCGGCCTGTTCGATAGTTCGCTCGGCTTCGGCGGCGAAGAGAGCGCGGGCGCTTCGTTCCTGCGCCGCGACGGCTCCGTCTGGACCACCGACAAGGATGGCCTCGTGCCGGCGCTGCTCTCGGCCGAGATCACCGCCAGGTGCGGCCGCGACCCGGGTCAGCTCTACGAAGAACTCGCGCAGGAATTCGGCAGTCCCGTGACCGATCGGGTCGACGCGCCCGCAACCGATCAGCAGAAGAAGCAACTCGTCGCGCTCGCGCCCGATCAGCTCGGCGCGAGCGAGCTTGCCGGCGAAAAGATAGACAGCGTTCTCGGCAAGGCGCCAGGAAATGGTGCGGCCATCGGCGGCATCAAGGTCGTCGCGAAGAACGGCTGGTTCGCGGCCAGGCCCTCGGGCACCGAGGCCATCTACAAGATCTACGCCGAGAGCTTCGCCGGCACCGACCATCTGCGGCGGATCTTGAAAGAAGCGCAGGCCATCGTCGACCGCGCCATCGCGTCGCCGCAAAAGGATCACTGACATGCGGACACAGGTACTCATGGCCACCGCCCAGGCGCTCGTCGCCGGTGATCGCGGCCTGCTCGCGATGGACGAGAGCACAGGCACCTGCAACAAGCGATTCGGCGCCCTGGGCATCGCCCAGACCGAGGAAGCGCGACGCGCCTACCGCGACATGATCGTCACCACGCCGCATCTTGGCGACTGCATCAGCGGCGCCATCCTGTATGACGAGACGATCCGCCAGAAGACCCTGGGCGACGTTCCTTTCGCACGCGCTCTCGAAGGCGTCGGAATCATCCCGGGCATCAAGGTCGACACGGGCGCGAAGGCACTCGCCGCACATCCGGGCGAGCTGGTCGCCGAAGGGCTCGACGGGCTGCGCGAAAGGCTGGTCGACTACTTGGACATGGGTGCGCGCTTCGCAAAATGGCGTGCCGTCATCACCATCGGCGACTTGATTCCGAGCCGGGCCTGTATCGAGGCGAACGCGCACGCGCTGGCCCGCTACGCGGGGCTGTGCCAGGAAGCGGGGCTGGTGCCCATCGTCGAGCCCGAAGTGCTCATGGACGGCGACCACAGCCTGCGGCGGTGTGCCGCGGTCACGCAAGAAGTGCTGCATGTCGTGTTCGATCAACTCGACACCCAGGGCGTGATGCTCGAAGGCATGCTTCTCAAGCCCAACATGGTCTTGCCCGGAACGGCTTGTGTCGATCAGGTCAGCGTCGACGACGTGGCCGACGCAACGATCAACTGTTTCCTTCGTGCTGTGCCCGCGGCCGTGCCGGGGATCGCCTTTCTCTCGGGCGGTCAGACGGCGCAACTAGCGTCGGCACGACTCAATGCGATGAACCTGAGGTTCAGGTCGCGCATGCCGTGGGCGCTGGCGTTCTCGTTCGCGCGCGCCATCCAGCAACCGGCGCTCGAGATTTGGCGTGGCGTGGCCGCAAACGTGCCCGCCGCTCAGCAAGCGCTTTTCCGTCGCGCCGACTGCAATCGCGCAGCGCGGCAAGGCCGCTACGACGCCGACGCCGACGCGCCGCTACCAGCCTGATCGGCTGCGAAGGAACTTCCATGTCGGACACGCTCGACCAGCAATGCGTCGACACCCTCCGATTCCTGTCGGTCGACATGGTGCAGAAGGCGAACAGCGGCCACCCCGGCCTGCCGCTCGGCGCCGCGCCCATGGCCTATGCGCTGTGGACGCGACAGCTCAAACACAACCCCGCCGACCCGCACTGGCCCGACCGCGATCGATTCGTGCTCTCGGCCGGCCATGGCTCGGCGCTTCTCTACAGCCTGCTGCACGTGACCGGCTACGACCTGTCGCTCGACGACATCAAGCAGTTCCGGCAATGGGGCAGCAAGGCGCCGGGGCACCCGGAGCGTGGTCATACCGCGGGCGTCGAAGTCACGACCGGACCGCTCGGGCAAGGCCTTGCCAACGCGGTCGGCATGGCGATCGCCGAGGCGCACCTGGCCGCGCGCTACAACCGCGAAGGGCACACCATCGTCGACCACCACACGTGGTCGATCGTCAGCGACGGCGACCTGATGGAAGGCGTGGCGTCGGAAGCGGCGTCGCTGGCCGGCCACCTGAGGCTCGGCAAGCTGATCTGTCTCTACGACAACAACTCGGTGACGCTCTCCGCGGGCACCGACATGACGTTTTCCGAAGACCGCGCGAAGCGTTTCGAGGCCTACGGTTGGCAGACGATCAGCGTCGCGGACGGCAATGACCTGAAGGCGATCGCAGCGGCGCTCGAAGCGGCCCGCGCCGAGACGACGCGTCCCTCGTTGGTCCTCGTGCGCACCCACCTCGGCTTCGGCTCGCCAGAGCAGGACAGCTTCAAGGCGCACGGCTCGCCGCTCGGTGTTGCCGACGTCGCGAAGACAAAGGCCAAGCTCGGTTGGCCGGCTGAGCCGCCGTTCCTGGTGCCAGCGCCCGCACTCGCGAGGTTTCGCGAAGCGCTGCAGCGCGGCGCAAGGGCCGAGTCGGATTGGAACGGCCGGATGTCGGCCTACGCGGGCGCCTTCCCCGACTTGGCCAAAGAGCTCGATTCGCGTCTGAAGGCCGAGTTGCCGAGCGGCTGGGACGCCGACATTCCCGTCTTCCCCGCCGACGCGAAGGGCATGGCGACGCGCGGCGCCGGCGGCAAGGCGATGAATGCGATGGCATCGAAGCTGCCCGCGCTGGTCGGCGGCTCGGCCGACCTCGATCCCTCCACGCACACCGAGCTGAAAGGCCAGGGCGACTTCAACCCGCCACCGCTGCCCGGCGAAGACAGCGAAGGCGCCGACACGGGCGGCTGGAGCCATGCCGGCCGCAACCTCCACTTCGGCGTTCGCGAGCACGCGATGGGCGCGATCGTCAACGGCCTGGCCGCGCACGGCGGCTTCATCGGCTACGGCTCGACTTTCCTGATCTTCTCCGACTACATGCGCCCGCCCATCCGCCTTGCAGCGCTGATGGGCCTGCAC
>JAYSMB010000504.1:0-4266 GCA_043725065.1 Burkholderiales bacterium | reverse complement strand
ACAGCACATTCATGTGATGGCGGCCGGGCACCTGCTCGCAGACTGCCACGACTTCCGGTCCCCAGGCTTTCAAGATGAGCTCGTTCTGGCGCAGGAACTCCTCGCTCTCGTCGCCGCCGACGACGGCGACGAGACGACGGCCGAGCGGCGGTGCCCGCATCGCCGCCGGGCTCAGGCGCGGCGCCGACGCGGCGTCGAGCTTCAGGTCGTGCGCCAGGAACGGCGCGTGACGCAGCGGCTCGAGCTCGAAAACGCCCGAGACGGCGAGCGCGCTCTTCACCAGATCGCCGGGCAGGTCGGATGCGACTACATGCCAGTCGCAGGCGAGCAGCATCGCCGCCAGGTGGCCGCCCGCCGAGTGACCGGCAACGACGATCCGCGCCGGGTCGCCGCCGTGTGCGGCGGCATTGCGCCAGACCCAGGCCAGCGCCTGCACGAGCTGCACCGCGATGTGCTCGACGCCGACCGCGGGGCAGAGCGCGTAGTTGGGCAGCACGACCATCGCCCCGGCCTCGACGAAGGGCGTGGCGACGAAGGACTGGTCGCGCTTGTCGAGCGCGCGCCAGTAGCCGCCGTGCAGGTAGACGAGCACCGGCGCGCCTTGCGCTCTTGGCGTGAAGATGTCGAGGCGTTCGCTCGGATCGTTGCCGTACGCCAGGTCGAGCACGCACGGCAGGGTCGCACGCGCTTCGGCGGAACGGTCAGCCCATTGGCGCAGGATCTCGAGGTACTCGGGGATGCGGGCGCGGTTGTTGTACTGCGCGTCGAACCACGCGGGCGAAGGGCGAGGCTTCGACGCCGACGTGGCACGACCGTCGGACAGGCCGCTCATGGTCGACGCGCTCGCGCGCCGTTTGTCGCCGGCGCTCGCCGTGCTCGCGTTCGCGGCTTCGCCGCCTTTGCGGCGTCGCGCTGCGCGGCGTCGATCAGGGCATCGGCCATCCAGAGAGCGATCCGCTCGACCTCGCGATCGGGCAGACCCCAGATGTCCTTCAGGATCATGTAAGGCTCGATGCCGTAGACGACCGAGAGCGCGCGATGCAGACGGTCGCGCACCGCCGCCGGCATCTCCGGCGCCAGCGGCGCGATCGCGTGCTCGAGGATGCGCACCCGGTGGCCGCGCCGGTACGGTTCTTCCTCGAGCAGGCCGGCGCGTTCGAGCGCCCACTGCTCGAGCGAGAGTTGCGCGGCGGCGCGCATCTGCGGCTCGAACTCCTTGAAGCGCGGAAAGGTCTGCTCGAACAGCTCGTGCACGCGGGCCCGGCCGTCGGCCTCGCTCGATGCGAAACCGCGCACCGGGCCGAGCGATGAATCGACCACCGCCGTGACCAGCGCGCTGCGGCTCGGAAAATAGCGATAGGTGGTGGCGCGGGAGACCTTGGATCGCGCCGCGACTTCGGCCACCGAAGGGACGTGCCCGTCCTGGCGGATCAGCGCCATCGCCGTGTCGAGCAGCAACCGGAAGGTCGCCGCCTTGACGCCGCGCTCGGGTGGCAACGGCGGTTGGCTGAGCTTATGCTTGAGGCGGACCATTCGGGTTTGTCCTGATCGGCGCCAGCGCCGTTGCTCTTGTGAGGGCGTGACGCCGGACCCTATGATGCGACGATCAGGTTTTGAGACGCAAGTCCCAAATCGAATCGACGATCTCGCGGCGCACCGGGATTTACCCGGAGTGGCTGCGGACAAGACGGAGGCGGAGTTCGATGCGGATCGCCAGCTGGAGCTGGGGTGGCCGACTTCAGGTCGGGACGATCTCGACCGACGGGCGCGAGGCCACGCCTCTGGCCGCGGCCGACGCGTCGCGTGGCGCGTTGCCGCTGCTCCAGGCGCTGGCTCGCGGCGAATCGCTGCCCGGGCCCGCGGGGTCGCGACTGCCGGTCGAGGCGATCGAGCTGAAGGCGCCCTTGCATCGACCGCTGCGCAGCATCTTCTGCATCGGCCGCAACTACCGCGCGCATGCCGCCGAGCTGGCCGACAGCGTGTTCCGTGCCAGCCTGCCGGCCGAAGACGCCTGGCCGATCGTCTTCACCAAGCTCGCCGACTGCGTGATCGGCCCGCACGACACGGTGCGCCTGCCCGGCGCGGCGATCACCAGCCAGATCGACTACGAGAGTGAGCTCGCGGTGGTGATCGGCCGCGGTGGCCGCGACATCCCGCGCTCGCGGGCGATGGACCATGTGTTCGGCTACACGGTCGTCAACGACGTGAGCGCGCGCGACGTGCAGGTGCGCCACCAGCAGTGGGACTTGGGCAAGAGCTTCGACACCTTCTGCCCGATGGGGCCGTGGATCGTCAGTGCCGACGAGATGGACGGCCGCGACACGCGGGTGCGCGGCTGGGTCAACGGCGAGCTGCGCCAGGACGGCCAGACGAAGGACATGATCTTCGACATCGCGACGCTGATCGAAACCTGCTCGCGCGGCATCACGCTGCACCCGGGCGATGTCATCGCCACCGGTACGCCGGCGGGCGTCGGCATGGGCTTTTCGCCGCCGCGCTGGCTGGTGGCCGGCGACGTCGTGAAGGTCGAGATCGACGGCGTCGGCGCGATCGAGAACCGGTTCGAGTGACATGACGCTGCACATCTTCGATCGCACCGTCGTCGAGGAAGAAGGCGAGGGCGACGCCATCGTCTGCGTGCACGGCCTGGGCGGCGGCGGCAACACCTTCACGCCGCTGATGCCGGCGTTGGCGCGACATCGCGTGATCCGCGTCGACCTGCCGGGCAGCGCGCGCTCGCAGCGCGTCGAAGGTCCGCTCACGGTCGAGCGATTCGTCGAGACGCTGCTCTCGGTATGCACGCGGCTGAACGTCACGCGAGCGCACTGGGTCGGCCACTCGCTCGGCACCATCGTCTGTCAGCACCTTGCGATCGCAGCGCCCAGGCTCGTGCGCAGCCTGGCGCTGTTCGGCCCGTTGATCGTGCCGCCCGAGCCGGCGCGCACTGCCATCCGTGCCCGTGCCGCGAAGGCGCGCAGCGAGGGCGCGGCGGGCATGCACGAGATCGCGCTCGGTTTGCTGAACGCGGCGATCTCCGCCGAGACGCGTCAGCGCTCGCCGCTCGCGGTTGCATTTGTTCGCGAGAGCCTGATGCGCCAGGACAGCGACGGCTATGCCCGAACTTGCGATGCGCTGGCCGAGGCGAGCGCGGCGGCGGTCGAGCGCATCGAAGCGCCGGTGCTGCTCGTCACCGGTGATGAAGACGGCGTCGCGCCGCCGCAATCGGTGCGCGCCTTCGCCGAGAAGTTGCATTCGGCAAAGAGCACCCGCGTCGTCGTGCTGCCCCGCTGCGGCCACTGGTCGCCGATCGAACGGCCCGAGGAATGTGCACGCGAGCTGCGCGACTTTCTCGCGCTGCAACGCTGAAGGAAGGAAAACCATGGACCACCACGCTCACTTCGTTCGCTGCCCCCCGAGGCGGCGCTCATCGCCCTTCGGGCGGCCGTGCGGGCGCTGACCATGGCCGACATCCACTACACCAACGTGCGCATCTTCGACGGCGGCGGCGAAGCGCCGTTCCTCGGCGAAGTGCTGGTGCGGGGCGACAAGATCGCGCGCGTCGTGCGCAGCGGCCAAGGCATGCGTAGCGCGCCGGTCGGCGGTGCGCAGGTCGTCGACGGTGCCGGTGCCTTCCTGATGCCGGGCATGGTCGAGGCGCACACCCATTTCTCGTGGAACGACCAGCCCACGCTCGACTCGATCCAGCGCATGCCGCCGGAAGAACACATCCTCTGGTGTGCCGAGGTGGCCAGGCGTTATCTCGACATGGGCTGGACCAGCTGCGTCGGCGCCGCGGCCGCCAAGCCGCGCCTGGACGTCGTGATCCGCAATGCGATCAACGACGGCACCATCGTCGGTCCGCGCTACCTCGCGGCGAGCCAGGAGATCACTGTTCCCGGTGGCCTGGGCGACACCACGCAGCCGCACCTGATGCAGCCCGAGTTCGCGTTCGGCGCTGTCGTCAGCGGTGCCGAGGAGATGCGCCGTTGCGTTCGCATGTTCGCCAAGTGGGGCGTCGACTCGGTGAAGATCAATCTCTCGGGCGAATCGATCACCGGCATGCCGAGCGACATGTGCCAGTTCACCGACGTGGAGATCGCCACCTGCGTCGAAGAAGCGAAGTCGTGGGGCAAACGCGTCGCCGCGCACGCCCGCTCGTGCAACGCGGTCAAGCGCTGCGTGAAGGCAAAGCCGTAGTCGCCGCCGGGCAGGATGCGGATGTCGCGCTTGTGCATCGCGCGCAGCGACTCGAGCGCGGCGTCCCAC
>JAYSMB010000503.1:0-2459 GCA_043725065.1 Burkholderiales bacterium | reverse complement strand
CACTGAAGGAGTACACGGCGAGCAAGGGCCGCGGCCGGCCCACCGTGGATGTGCACGAGGCTTACAGCGTGCTGGCCGAAAAGCTCGACGCCCTGCGCGGCATGCTCTCCGGCACCAACGGCCACGGCTTCGACTACAGCGGCTTCCTGACCGGTGGCCACAAGACGCTGGCCGGCGCGGCCAACTACGTGCTCGGCATCAAGGACGGCAAGAAACGCTTCGCCGATCTCGCCGTTGCCATGAGCCATGCGTTCACGCTGTGCTGCACGCTCGACGAGGCCAAGGCGGTGCGCGAAGAAGTCGCCTTCTTCCAGGCCGTGAAGGTCATCCTGACCAAGCGCGAGATCAGCCAGCAGAAGAAGACCGACGAGGCGCGCGAGCTGGCGATCCGCCAGATCATCGGTTCGGCCGTCGTGTCGGAAGAGGTGGTGGACATCTTCGACGCCGTGGGTCTGGACAAACCCAACATCGGCATCCTCGACGACGCTTTTCTCGCCGAAGTACGAAGCCTGCCCGAGCGCAACCTGGCGGTGGAGCTGCTGGAGCGCCTGCTCGAAGGCGAGATCAGGTCGCGCTTCGCCGGCAACGTGGTGCAAAACAAGAAGTTCTCCGACATGCTGGCCGACGTGGTGCAGCGCTATCAGAACCGCTCCATCGAAGCGGCACAGGTGATGGAAGAGCTGGTGCGGATGGCGAAGAAGTTCCGCGATGCGGCGGAGCGCGGCGAGCAGCTCGGATTGAACGAAGACGAAGTGCGCTTCTACGATGCGCTGGCCAACAACGAATCGGCCGTGCGTGAACTCACCGACGAGACGCTGAAGAAGATTGCGCACGAGCTGGCGGAGAACTTGCGAAAGAACCTGACCGTCGACTGGTCGGCGCGAGAAAGCGTGCAGGCCAGGCTGCGGTTGATGGTCAAACGCATCCTGCGCAAGTACAAGTACCCGCCCGACCAGCAGGATGCCGCGGTGGAACTGGTGCTGCGACAAGCCCGTGCACTGGGCGAGGCTTGGGCTTAGGCTAACCAACATGATCATCGCCAGCAAACTGATCCCCTCCGGCGCCGGCCTTGCGCCGGTACTCGTGCGCCGCGCCGCGACGATCGAGCTCGACTGGGACACGCGCCAGAAGAGTCGCTTCGACGCCGTCGATTCGCAGGGCCGCACCATCGGCGTCTTCCTGCCGCGCGGCAGCGTGGTTCGCGGCGGCGACATCCTGATCGCCGAAGACGGCTCGCTGGTCGCGGTGAAGGCCAGGCCGCAGCAGGTGCTGGTCGTCACGCCTTGCGATCACGGCTCGCCGCTCGACTTGCTGCGGGCTGCCTATCACCTCGGCAACCGGCACGTGCCGCTCGAGGTCAATGCGACGCACCTGCAGCTCGAGCCCGACCACGTGCTCGCCGAAATGTTGCGCCGAATGGGACTGCGCGTCGACGAGGCCGAGGCGCCTTTCGAGCCCGAAGCCGGTGCCTATGACGCTGCCCGCTCCGCGCACGGCCATGACCACGGGCATTCGCACGACCACGACGGACATTCGCACGCATGAGGCCTCGCCGCCGCCTCGCGACCGACGCCCAGCGCCTCACCGCCTCGGCGCTGCTGCAACTGATGCGACTGGCGTCGCCGAGCTTGCCGGTCGGTGGTTTCAGCTATTCGGAAGGGATGGAAGCCGCCGTCGAATCCGGCCGGGTCGTCGAAGAAGCGCAGGCATTGGCATGGCTGCTCGACCAGCTTCACCTCGCGCTGACGCGCAGCGACCTCGCGATCGTCGCCAAGGCCGCGCGCGCCTGGCAGCGCGACGACATCGAACGCGTCGCCGAACTGAACACCTGGTTCGCGACGACGCGCGAGACCCACGAGTTTCGCCAGCAGAGCGAGCAGATGGGCCGATCGCTGGCGCAGTGGCTGCGCCATCGCGACCCGCCCGAGCCTCGGCTCGCCGCGCTCGAAGCGCTGGTTCCCGCACCGACCTGGCCGGTCGCCTTCGCGCTGGCCGGCGTGGCCACGCGCGCACCGATTCGGGAAGTGCTGATCGCCTTCGCCGCCGGCTGGGCCGAGAACATGGTGCAGGCGGCGATGAAGGCCGTGCCGCTCGGCCAGGCGGCGGGGCAGCGCGTGCTGGCCGGCCTGTCCGCCATCATTCCCACCGCCGTCGACGCCGCGCTGGCCCTGCCCTTCGGCGAGATGCAGGCGTTCACGCCCATGCTCGCCATCCTGTCCTCGCAGCACGAAGCGCAGTATTCGCGCCTGTTCCGTTCCTGAGACCCGCATGACCACGACGCCGCTCCATTCGATCGCCCGCCGCACCCGCCGGCTCCCGCCCTTGCGCGTCGGCGTCGGCGGGCCGGTCGGCTCGGGCAAGACGACGCTGGTCGAGATGTTGTGCAAGGCGATGCGCGACCGCTATGACCTGGTCGTCGTCACCAACGACATCTACACCAAGGAAGACCAGCGCCTGCT
>JAYSMB010000502.1:0-2909 GCA_043725065.1 Burkholderiales bacterium | reverse complement strand
GTCGACCTTACGGCGCGCGTTCCAGTCGTCACGCGTTTGGGCATAGGAAGCCCTGAATTGCTGGGAGAACTTGTTGGAGCTTAGCGTAATACAAAAAATTGCGGTGTTCGCGCTGCCGATTTTGTTCGCGATCACGTTGCACGAAGCAGCACACGGCTACGTAGCGCGGTATTTCGGAGACATGACTGCCTATGCGGCCGGCCGGGTGAGCATGAACCCGCTGCGCCACATCGATTTTGTCGGCACGATAGTCGTGCCGCTCGCCACGTTGCTGCTGACCAATTTCATGTTTGGTTGGGCCAAGCCGGTGCCGGTCAATTTTTCGCAGCTGCGCGACCCCAAGCGTGACATGTTGTGGGTGGCTGCGGCGGGTCCCTTCAGCAACCTATTTATGGCGCTGGTTTGGGCGCTTCTGCTCGTCGCCGGGGCGAGTCTCGCGCCCGCGAATCCGGCTGCCGCTTGGCTGCTCTTCGCGGGGGCGGCGGGAATTTTCGTCAATGTGATATTTTTTGTGCTCAATCTGTTGCCGCTGCCGCCGCTGGACGGGGGCCGCATTATGGCAAGCCTGTTGCCTAACCGCATGGCCTGGAAATTCGCGCAAATCGAGCGCTACGGATTCCTGGTCTTGCTGGTGCTTCTGGCGTCGGGCATGCTGGGCAAGCTGCTGTCGCCGCCGATCGTTGCGACCTTGTCCGGCATTACGGCGATCTTCGGCATACCGGAGGCAGGGCTCTATCAGTTGTTGCAGTTCTTGCGTCTGGTCGGACCAATACGGTAGGTAAGGGGAAATCATGTTTGTCGATCGCGTTTTGTCCGGCATGCGCCCGACTGGGGCATTGCACCTGGGGCACTATCACGGAGTACTCAAGAACTGGATTGCATTGCAGCACGAGTTCGAGTGCATCTTTTTTGTCGCAGACTGGCACGCGCTGACGACCCACTACGAAGACCGCGAGGTCATCGGCAAGAACGTCTACGAGATGGTGATCGACTGGCTCGCCGCCGGCATCGACCCCGACAACGCGACCCTCTTCATCCAGAGTCGCCTGCCCGAGCACGCCGAGCTGTTCACCCTGCTCGCGATGGGCACGCCGCTCGGCTGGCTCGAGCGCGTGCCGACCTACAAGGACCAGATGGAAAGGCTCAAGGATCGCGACCTCGCGACCTACGGCTTTCTCGGCTACCCCTTGCTCCAGGCCGCCGACATCCTGATCTACAAGGCCGCCTACGTGCCGGTCGGCGAAGACCAGTCGTCGCATGTCGAGCTGACGCGCGAAGTGGCGCGACGCTTCAACCATCTCTACGGTCGCGAGGCCAACTTCGAGGAGCTGGCACGCAACGTCGTCAAGAAGCTGGGCAAGGACGCGGCGAAGGCGTTCGAGGCAGCGCGCAAGAACTTTCAGCAAGAGGGCGGCGAAGAAGCGCTGCAACGCGCGCGCGGCGTGCTCGACGCGAGCAAGTCGCTCGCCGCCGCCGATCGCGAGCGGCTCGACGCGTGGATCCGCGGCACCGGCAGGGCCGTCCTGCACGAGCCCAAGGCGTTGCACACCGAAGTGAAGAAGCTGCCCGGACTCGACGGCGCGAAGATGAGCAAGAGCTACGGCAACGCGATCGCGATGCGCGAGGAGCCGGCCGAAGTCGAACGCAAGATCCGGCGCATGCCGACCGACCCCGCACGGGCGCGCCGCGAGAACCCGGGCGATCCCGAGAAGTGCCCGGTCTGGCAACTGCACAAGGTCTACTCGAACGACGAGACGAAAGCGTGGGTGGTGCACGGCTGCACGACCGCGGCGATCGGCTGCCTCGACTGCAAACAGCCGGTGATCGACGCCATCATCCGCGAGCAGGCGCCGTGGCGCGAACGCGCCGCAGCTTATCTTGCCGACCCGAAGCGGGTGCGCTGGATCCTCGAAGTGGGGACTGAGCGAGCGCGCACCGTCGCGCGCGAGACGATGCGCGATGTGCGCGAAGCGATGGGTCTGAGTTATTGAGCGCCCCCAGACCTGCCGCTTCGCGTCAGGCCCCCCGAGGGGGTCGAGGAAACTTGGGAGCGGCCCGGCGTTTCCTTGAGAGTCGGTAGCGGCCTGATGCCCATCGCACGGCGGGCTGCGGCGTGCCGGTGCGCGAAGCTGTCGAGCGCGGTGGGCGGAACGCCGTTCTTCGCCGTCGCTTGCAACCAGCGCTCGACCTTTTCGGCCATGGCGCGGACGCGGCGGGCCTGACCGACATCGAGCAATCCGGCATGCGCGGCAGCCCGGACGGCGACCGGGTCGATGTCGAAGCGCATGAAGCGCTGGTCGAGTTCGACGATCTCTTCAGCGCATGCCAGCGCGCGCTCGCCCTGACCAAGTCGTCGCAAGGCGTCGACGCGCAGCGCGAGCGCGTGCATGCGCAAGCCCGGTCGCTCGCGCAGCACGAGCTCGTCACACAACTCGGCCAGCCTCACCTCGGCTGCTGCCGGGTCGGCGATCCGCGCTGAACTGGATCGAGGCATCTATCCGATCGGCCTCAAGATCACCGACGCCGAACTGAGCGGACTCAATCTCAAATTGGCCAAGTTCCATGGCGACTGGAACTACACGCTTCTGCCGCAACGCAAAACAACTTGATCGTAAGCAATGGGATGGACGCCCCCACCCGCAACGGCATCAACGTGCCAAAGTGGAAGCGTTACTTCAACCACTTGAACCGAGAGGGGCGTCCGTCATGAAGATTACGACAGTTGGCATCGACCTGGCAAAGAACGTGTTCCAGATCCACGCGATCGACGAGCGAGGCAAGACAGTCTTGAAGAAGCAGCTCAAGCGTGACCAGGTGGCCGCGTTCTTCGCCAACCTGCCGCCTTGCCTGATTGGCATGGAGGCGTGTGGCAGCGCGCACCATTGGGCGCGCAAGCTGGAAGGCTTCGG
>JAYSMB010000501.1:0-3912 GCA_043725065.1 Burkholderiales bacterium | reverse complement strand
GCGATCGACATCCAGGTCGGCCGCACCGGCAAGCTGACACCGGTGGCCAAGCTCGAGCCGGTGTTCGTCGGCGGCACGACGGTCTCGAACGCGACCTTGCACAACGTGTTCGAGATCCGTCGCAAAGGCGTGCGCATCGGCGACACCGTGATCGTGCGGCGCGCTGGCGACGTGATCCCCGAAATCGTCGGCCGCATCCCGCGCGATCGCAAGCCCTACGTGCCCAACTTCCGCATGCCATCCGCTTGCCCGGTGTGCGGCAGCCACGTCGTGCGCGAGAAGGGCGGCGTCGATCATCGTTGCAGCGGCGGCCTGTTCTGCGCTGCGCAGCGAAAGATCGCCATCCTGCACTTTGCCGGCCGACGCGCGCTGGACATCGAAGGGCTTGGCGACAAGATCGTCGATCAGCTCGTCGACGGTGGCCTTGTCAAGACCTTGCCCGACGTCTACGCGCTCACGAAAGAGAAGCTCGAAGCGCTCGAACGCATGGGCGACAAGAGCGCCGCCAATCTCCTGGCCAACATCGAGGCCGGCAAGAAGACGACGTTCTCACGCTTTCTGTATGGCCTGGGCATTCGCCACGTCGGCGAATCGACGGCGAAGGACCTGGCCAAGCACTTCGGTGGCCTCGAGCGGCTGATGCAAGCCACGGTCGCGCGGCTTCTCGAGGTCGCCGACGTCGGACCGATCGTCGCCGAGAGCGTTCACGCCTTCTTCAAAGAGTCGCACAACGTCGATGTCGTCGGGGCGCTGCGGAAGGCGGGAATCGAATGGGCCGAGTCCGATGGCGAGGCGAGCGTGGTGCCCAAGCCGCTTTCCGGCAAGACCTTCGTTCTCACCGGCACCTTGCCGACGCTGAGCCGCGACGACGCGAAGGAGATGGTCGAGTCGCTCGGCGGCAAGGTCGCTGGGTCGGTCTCGAAGAAGACCGACTACGTCGTCGCCGGCGCCGAGGCCGGCTCCAAGCTCGCGAAGGCCGAAGAGCTCGGCATCGCCGTACTCGACGAGGCGGGTTTGCTCGCCCTGCTCGACGCACGTTGAAGCCCGTCGCGGCGTCGGCCTGGAGTTTCGCGGCATCCGACCGCAGAATGCACGCGGGTCCCGCACGGAGGCAACGATGGCAATCGATCCGAAAACCGCACAGGAATTCACGCGAGCCGTCGGCCTCGTCGACAAGGTCGGCAAGGCGCGCAAGGCGACCGAGCCCAAGTACAACGACCTGAAGAAGCGCCTTGCCGTCGCGATCAAGGAAAAGGACAGCCCGAAGCTTGAGCTCTACTCGAGCGCCTTCGAGGCGATGGTCAGCGAAATCGCCAAGGGATCGGCGGCTGTCGACCTGGCGTTGGGCTCGATGCGCGAGGTCGAAACCGACGAGGACTTCGTGTCGAACCGCCTGGCCGCCATCGACAAGCTGATGACCATCATCAGCGAGGCGAGGAAGTCGTTCGCCTTCATGTTCAAGGACGCGAAGGACCAGCAGAACAAGTGCGAAGAGGCGCTCGCCGCGTCGCAGGACGCCGGCGAAGACGCGACCCGGACGCTGGCTCGTCTGCAAAAGCGCGCCGACGACGACCGGGACAAGCTCAAGGAGTTGTTCGGCAAGTCCGAGGCACTCGCGACCAAGGCGCGCGCGGGGCGCGGTCGACAAGCGCGACGCCAGGGGCCTGAAGGATGCGCAGAAGGCCTACGACGCGCTGCTGGTCGAGCCGGCGCTGTTCCTTCACGGCAAGCTGATGGAGGACGTGGACGCGTTCGACGAGAAGGCTGCAGCGTCGAAGAGCTATGGCCCCGACGTGCAAGCCGAGATGAAGGACGGGGCCAAGGACATCAGGAACAAGGCGGTCGGTGTCAAGGTCTACGTGGAGCAACTCGCGCAGACCTCGAAGCTGGTCGCCGGGATGAGCATCGCCGAGATCGACTTCAAGAAGGCTGCCAAGATCCTTGCGGTGAATCGCGACGCGGAAGAGACGCTGACCAAGGTGCTGAAGGGCTCGCCTGCCGGAATTCCGGCGGGGCTCGAGCAGATCGGCGCCAAGCTCGATCCCAAGCGCAAGGGCAAGGACATGCTCGACGCGCTGAAGAAGGCCGGCGTGCTGTGAGCGACTGGCTGTCGCGCGCGCGTGCGGCGGCCGATCTTTCGCCCGACCGGCCGCGCCAGCGGCTGCGGATCGCCGACGGCGACACCCTGTGTGACGTCGGCAGTATCGAGCCCGGCATCGCCGTCCGGATGTCCGCCGCAGGACTGCCGCTGAACTCCGGTGGCGATGGTTGGCGAATCGAAGCGCCGTGGGACGAATCGCTGGCCACCATTGCCCGATGGCTCGATGGCGAGCGGCCCGTTTCGCGCTGGCGCGGAGAATTGCTGGCGCTGGTCAACGCCGCGGGTCGACCGCTCGCTTCGGTCGAGCGCAGCGCGGTTCGCGCCCTGGGCGTGACCACGTATGCGGTGCACCTGATCGGTCGCGCGGCCGACGCTCGCGTCTGGGTGCAGTTGCGCGCCTTCGATAAGGCGACCGATCCGGGGCAGTGGGACACCTTGATGGGCGGACAGGTGACGGCCGGCGAAGCGACCGAAGACACGCTCCGGCGCGAGACCATGGAAGAGGCTGGCCTCGCCACCGTCGACCTGCTCGGCGTCGAGCGCCGCGCGGATGTCATCGTGCGCCGGCCGGTCGATGAGGGCTACATGGTCGAGCACATCGCGGTCTTTCGCGCCGTGCTGCCGGCGGGGCGGGTGCCGGAGAACCGCGACGGCGAAGTCGAGCGCTTCGAGTGCCTGCACGAAAGCGCGCTTCTCGAACGCCTGCGCGCTGGCGCGTTCACGCTCGAGGCGACGCTGATCCTCGGCGCCGAGCTCGAGCGCCGAGGCCCGAGGATCGACGGCTAGCTACGCAGCCGCGTGGCTGCCTAGCGCGATGCGCAAGGCGCTGAGCAATGCTTCCGGCGCTTCGCTCATCAAGGCGTGTCCGGCGGCCAGGGAAACGGTCTGTGCGCGCAGCGCGAGCGCGATCTGCGCGCTCCGCTTCGGCAAGGTCATCTGATCACGCGTGCCGAGAACGAATGTCGTCGGGCAGACGACGCGGGCCGCCGCCGCGAGGCCGCCTCGGTACCGGTCGCAGGCTTCGAAGTCGGTGAGGAAGAGGTTGGCGTCGCGCTGTCCGAGTTGGAGCCGGCGCATCAAGGCCCGCGACGCGCCATGCAGCCACGTGCCCGGGCCCGGATACGAGGGCTTGGCAGCGATGGTCGAATGCGAGAAGACATTGACGTTGTCGATCGCCGCGAACGGATCGCTGCGCGCGGCATCCAGCAGTGCCGATGAAACCACCATCGGGTATGCGGTGCCGACCATGACCAGCCGGGTCGCTCTGTCGGGTGCGCGCGACGCCGCCTCGAGCGCGATCAGTGAGCCCATGCTGTGCCCGACGAAGCAGGCGCCGCCGACGCCCGCTGCGTCGAGGACCGCGAGCAGCCAGTCGGCAAGCGCCTCCACGCTTTCGAGCGGCGCGCCACCGCTTCGCGAGTGGCCGGGAAGATCGGGCGCGAGCACGGCGTGGCCATGGTTGGCGAACCAGCGCGCGAGCAAGGTCCAGACGCTGTGCTCGTTCATCGCGCCGTGCACGAAGACGATCGCCGGCAGCGAGGGATCGAAGAGCTTGCCGCCCGTGTAGACGTACGCCTCGTGCTCGCCCGTCGGTCCGGCGACCGCGACCCTCATGCCTTCGCGGCCGCCTTCAGGGCGCGCTTCAGGTCGTCGATCAGATCGTCGGCATCTTCGAGGCCGATCGAGAGCCGGATCGTCCCCGGGCCGATGCCGGCGCGCACCAGCGCCGCGTCGTCCATGCGGAAGTGCGTCGTCGATGCCGGGTGGATGACGAGCGAGCGGCAGTCGCCGACGTTGGCGAGGTGCGAGAA
>JAYSMB010000500.1:0-2142 GCA_043725065.1 Burkholderiales bacterium | reverse complement strand
AGGCCGCTCTGGCCGCCGTCGATCGTGACCGGCCGCACCGACAGCACGGTCGCGTCGTAGACCTGCGACATGCGCTGCGCTTCGTAGGGCCGGATCACGTCGGGACTGGCCGTGGAGCAGGCGGCGAGGGCGGCAACGGTAAAGGCGGACAGGACGTGTTTCATGAGCTTTCCCCGGGGGTGTTCACCGGCAACGAAGGTGGCGGCACATCAGTTGACCACAAGGCTTGCGGCGTTGCCGTCAGCCGCGGGAAAGGCCACGCAAAGAACTGTGAAGCCCGTCGCGGTGCGGGGCGTGGCGTCAGCCGTGAAGGCGGCTGTTGCGCGGCACGCTGGCGAGCAGGAACTCCATCTGGTCGGCGAGGATGCGCCGGCCGCGCAGGATCATGTCTTCGTGCAGGCTCGGTACATACGGCATGTAGTGCAGGGACATGCGTGCCTCTTCGGGCAGGCGGTTGCCCTTGTGACCGTTGCAGGGGCGGCATGCGGTGATGCAGTTCATCCACGTATCGCCGCCGTCGCGCGACGTGGGCACGATGTGCTCGCGGGTCAGGTTGTCGAGGTGGAACTGGCCGGCGCAGTAGGCGCAGACCTGCCTGTCGCGGGCGAACAGCTTCGGGTTGCTGAGCGCAGGCGTGCGCCGCCAGGCGCGACTCGGCACGGCGCCGCGCACGGCGATGATCGGGTGCACCTCGATCCGCGACTGCAGCCCGGTACGCCGCTGCACGCCGCCGCGCAGCACATGAAATGTGTCGCCGAGCGTCCACGCCACGCCATCGCTGGCGTAGAGCACGGCCGCTTCCTTGGCCGAGATCCAGGCCTGCGGGCGGCCGGACATATCGAGCTGCAGGACTTCCATAACCCGCGAAGCGTAATGCATGAACCGTGCTTGCCTCAAGACTGGCGCCGCTCGGCGGCCGATTGCGATGCGTGGGCGCTACGCCGGACCAGGGCCTGTTGCTCTCCCATGGCGTCAACAGGCCCTCGCAGGATAGAGGCCGCGCTGCCGTGCCATCAGGCGCGTCAGGCCGAGCAGGGCGCCGATGTTCGGCGTTGCCACGCCGACGCGCGCGCCGCTCTCGTGGACCGCGGTGACGAGCGCGTCGAGCTCGATCGGCCGGCCGGCGAGCGTGTCCTGCAGCATCGAGGTCTTGAAGCTGCCGAGCTTGCGCGCCAGGCCCATGCGCTCTTCACCCGACTGCGCGATCGGGCAGCCGATGCGCTCGCCGATGAGCGCGGCCTCGGCCATGGTGCGCATCATGAAGGCGTGGACCAGCGGGTCGTCGAGGATGGCGCCGCTCTCGGCGCCGGTCAGCGCCGAGACCGGGTTCATGGTCATGTTGCCCCACAACTTGTACCAGAGCTCGCGCCGCACATCGGCGCTCGCCTCGGCCTGAAAGCCGGCGCTGGCGAGGGCCGCGCATACCTTTTCGACGCGCGGCGAAACGCCGCCCGCAGGCTCGCCGACGATCAGCCGCTCGCCGAAGCCGTGTCGAACGACGCCTGGCTCGGGGCAAGACGACGCGAGGTGGACGACGCAGCCGAGCACACGCGCCATCGGCAACAGCGCCAGCAGTCGTCCACCGGGGTCGACGCTTGCGAGCGGCGGCTCCGCGGGCAGGGCGGCGGGCAGGAACCACCAGGGCACGCCATTCATCGCCGGCAGCACGATCGTCGGGCCGTCGAGCAACGGCGCGAGCTGCGGCGCGACGTGCGCCAGCGCCGGCGCCTTCAGGGCGATGACGACGAGCTCCTGCGTTCCGAGCGTCGCCGCGTCGTCGCTGACCGCAAAGCGTGCGACCGTCCGTTCTCCGGCCGATTCGACGATCAGCCCGCGCTCACGAATGCGAGCCAGTGTCTCGCCGCGCGCCAGCGCAGACACCTCGTGCCCGGCTTTGGCCAGGCGCGCGGCGATCAGCCCGCCGACGGCGCCCAGGCCGACGATCGCGACCTTCATCGGCCACATTCCGTGACGAAAAACCTATGAAGCAAGAACAAATCCCCTCGACGCTGTGACCCGCCGACGCCTTTTCTCTGCAAAATAGCACGATCGTTCGTTTTTCACGATCGCCCTTTCCGATCGTGTCTGCCGTGAATTCTCTCGCCTTTGACACCGAAGATGCGCCGCCTGCCGATGCCGGCG
>JAYSMB010000499.1:0-5012 GCA_043725065.1 Burkholderiales bacterium | reverse complement strand
CCGAGCGTGGCGACGATCTTGGTGGCGCGGGGTGTCGTGACTTCCATCAGTGTCTTTCTTCGTCAGCGCGACGTTCGAGGATTTCGATCGCGGGCAAGGTCTTGCCTTCGAGCACTTCGAGAAAGGCACCGCCACCGGTCGAGATATAGCCGATCTCTTTCTCGATGCCGTACTTGGCGATGGCGGCGAGCGTGTCGCCGCCGCCGGCGATGCTGAACGCCGGCGACGCTGCAATGGCGCGCGCGATCGTTTCAGTGCCATGCGCGAAGGCGTCGAACTCGAACACGCCGACCGGTCCGTTCCAGACGATCGTTCCGGCCGAATTCAACACGTCCGCGAGCGTGGCCGCGGTCTCGGGGCCGATGTCGAGAATCAGGTCGTCGGCCGCGACATCGGCGGCGCGCTTCACGCTGGCCGGCGCATCGGCCTTGAACTCCCTGGCCGTGACCACGTCGGTCGGGATCGGCACGTCGGCGCCGCGTGTGCGCATGGCGTCGATCACGGCGCGCGCTTCGCCGACCAGCGAGGGCTCGGCCAGGCTCTTGCCGATCGGCAGGCCCTCGGCCAGCAAGAAGGTGTTGGCGATTCCGCCACCGACGACCAGCCGATCGACCTTCTGCGCCAGCGTCCGCAGGATCGCGAGCTTGGTCGAGACCTTGCTCCCGGCAACGATCGCCACCAGCGGCCGCTTCGGGTCGGCAAGCGCCTTCGTCAGGGCGTCGATCTCGGCGGCGAGCAAGGGGCCGGCGCAGGCGACGGTCGCGAACTCGGCGATGCCGTGGGTCGTCGCCTCGGCGCGGTGCGCGGTGCCGAATGCGTCGTTGACGTAGACGTCGCAGAGCGCGGCCATCTTCTTCGCGAGTACCGGGTCGTTCTTCTTCTCGCCGCGGTTCAGGCGGCAGTTCTCCAGCACGACCAGTTCGCCCGGCGCGACCACCACGCCATCGACCCAATTCGTGCAGAGCAGCACTTCGCGGTCGAGCAGCTCGGCAATCCGCTCGGCAACCGGCGCGAGCGAGTCTTCCGGCTTTGGCTCGCCTTCGGTCGGCCGGCCCAGATGCGAGGTGACCATCACCGCCGCACCGGCGGCGAGCGCCTGCGCGATGCAAGGCAGCGAGGCCCGAATGCGCGTGTCTTCGGTGATGCGGCCGGCGTCGTCTCGCGGCACGTTCAGGTCGGAGCGGATGAAAACGCGCTTGCCGGACAGCGCACCGCGCGCGGCGAGATCGGTGAAGCGGAGGAAGGCGCTCATTCGCGGGCGATTTTAGGCGCGGCCCTCGCGGCGCCCGCGCTCATTTCACCCCGAACCTGCGCACCGTACGTTTCACCCACCGAGGCGAACGCGCCTCGCTCGATCCACCTCTGGCGAAAGACCTTTCATCATGCCCGCTCGTACCACCCGCCGCCGCTTGCTTCTTTCCTTCGCTGCCGGCCTGGCCGCCACGGCGGGCGCGCTGGCCCAGCCGCAGCCGCAATTCGTGGCCCCGCCACCGACCGCGTGGCGACCGCCCGCGCTCGTCGTCGCGGGCGCCGATCAACCGGTGCGGCTGCAATCGCTGAAGATCGACGTCGAAGTCGCCGGCGGTGTGGCCGAGACGCGGGTGCAGATGGAGTTCTTCAATCCCAACGCGCGCGTTCTGGAAGGCAAGCTGCAATTTCCGCTCGCCGCCGGCCAGGTCGTGAGCGGCTTCGCGCTCGACGTCGACGGGCAACTGCGCGACGCGGTGCCGGTGGAGAAGGCGCGCGCGGAGCAGGTCTTCGAAGACATCACGCGGCGCCGCGTCGACCCCGGCTTGTTGCAGACCACCCTCGGCAACAACTACGAGCTGCGCATCTATCCGCTCAGCCGCGGCAAGACGCGCACCGTCGTGCTCCATCTCGTCGAGGCGGCGCCGGCGCGCCTCGTGCTGCCGCTCGGCTATGCGAAGTCGGTGTCGCGACTCGAGGTCTCGGTCCGCTACGCGAGCGCGACACTGCGTCCGGAGATCGAAAGCGGCAACGCGCTCGGGCTGAACTTCGAGCACGATGCCAGCGGTGGATTCAGCGCCCACACCTCGCTCGCAGACGCAGCGCCGCCGCGTGAAGCCTTGCGGATTCGTGCGCCCGGCGCGAGCGGCAATGCCGCCGAAGTCACGACCGAGGAGCGCGATGGCGAGACCTATTTCGCGCTGACCCTGCCGGTGGCCGAGCGCTCGGCGCCGCGGCCGGTGCCGCACAGCGTGCAGATCGTCTGGGACGCATCGGGCTCCGGCGCGACGCGGCAGTTCGACCGCGAGTTCTCGTTGCTCGACGCTTACTTCAAGCGTGCCGGCAACACCAAGGTGACGCTGGTTCGCGTCGCCGACGAAGCGTTTGCGCCGGAACGCTTCAACGTGCGCCAGGGCGACTGGTCTGCGCTGCGCAAGACCCTGCAGGCGACCGTGTACGACGGCGCGAGCAACCTCGGCGCGGTGCACCACGACGCCGTCTCGGCCGAAGCGATCTGGTTCAGCGACGGCCTGGCCAACTATGGCGCGCCGTGGCGCTTGTCGTTTCCGGTGCCGGTCTATGCCGTCAACAGCGCCGCGAGCGGCGACCCGGCTGCGCTGCGTGCGCTCGCCGAAGCGAGCGGCGGGCGCAGCATCGACCTGCAGTCGCTGACCCACGAGCAGGCCGCCTCGTCGCTGCTCTCGCGCGGCACGCAACTGGTCGATGTCTCCGCTCTCGGCGCGAAAGAAGTCGTCTCCGAGTCGCGCAATGCCGCCGCCGGTCGGCTCGTGCTCGCTGGCGTGCTGACCGCGCGCGACGCCGAGCTCACGCTGCGCATGCGCGGCAGCGACGGCAGCGTCAACAGCCGCGTCGTTCGCATCGACGCGCGGCAGAACACGTCGCATCTGGCGGCCGTTCAGTTTGCGCGCCTGACGCTGGCGTCGCTCGAGGGCGAGGCGCGTACGAACAAGGTCCGCATCCGCGAACTCGGCCGCCGCTTCGGCATCGCCACGCACGAGACCTCGCTGCTCGTGCTCGAACGCATCGACGACTACGTTCGCAACGAGATCGAGCCGCCGCCGGCCTTGCGTGAAGCCTACGACCGGCTCGCCGCGACGATGCGGAAGGGCCGCACGCAAAGCGACGCCGCACGCCTGGCCCAGGTGGTGCAGCGCTTCGAGGCGCGCGTGTCCTGGTGGAATCGCGAGTTTCCGAAAGATGCGCCCCCGGCACCCTTGGAGATTGCGAAGGGCGCGACCCGTGGTGCCGTCGGCGTGGCCCAGGACGCACGCCGCGAGCGCGGCGAGATGGACGCCTTGAGCGGTGATGCTTCGGCGCGGCGGCCGATGCCGGTGGCGCCCATGGCCGCGCCGGCGACCTTGGCGGGTCGCATTGCGCAAGCGAGCGGCGAAGCCGCGAAGAAGAAGGACAGTGCCAGCGGCTCTTCCACGAACAGCATCTCGATCGCCCTGCAGCCGGCGAAGAACAACGCAGTCTGGATGAAGCGGCTCGAAGCGGCCGAGCCAGCGACGCGACGCGCCGTCTATCTGGACGAGCGCGGCGCCAACGCGATGAACGTCGGCTTCTTCCTCGACACCGCCGAGTTCTTCCTGAACAAGGGCGAACGCGCGCTCGGCCTGCGCGCACTCTCGAACCTGGCCGAGATGGACTTGCAGAACCGGCAGGTGCTGCGCCTGCTGGCCTATCGTTTGCAGCAGGCCGGCGAGGTCACTCTTGCCTTGCCGGTGTTCGAGCGCGTGCTCGAACTGGCGCCGAACGAGCCGCAATCGCATCGCGACCTCGGCCTCGCGCTCGCGGAGTCGGGCCAGTCGCAACGCGCCGTCGATCGGCTGTACGAAGTCGTTACCGGCCTGTGGGACGGACGCTTCGCCGACATCGATCTGATCGCACTCGCCGAGTTGAACAACGTGGTCGCGAAAGCGGCGCGCGAGGGCAAACCGGTCGACACGTCGGCGATCGAGCCGCGCCTGCTCAGGAACCTGCCGCTCGACCTGCGCGTGGTCCTGGCCTGGGACGCCGACGCGACCGACGTCGACCTGCACGTGATCGACCCGAACGGCGAAGAGGTCTACTACGGCCACAACCTTTCGTACCAGGGCGGCACGATCAGCCACGATGCGACCGGCGGCTACGGGCCGGAAGAGTTCTCGCTGAAGAACGCCAAGCCGGGAAAGTACCGCGTCGAAGCCAACTTCTTCGGCCACCGCCAGCAGGTGCTGACCTCGAGCACGGGGATCATGATGTGGCTGTCGAGCGGCTTCGGCACTGCCGCGCAGCACGACCGGCGCGCGACGTTGCGGCTCAAGAGCCAGGGCGGCGAGCGGGTCGTCGTCGGCGAGTTCGAAGTGAAGGGCTGAGCGTGTCGGCCCAGGTGCGTTCAGATGCGACGAGTCGACGGACCTCAGTGCGTTTCGGCAGCCGCGGGCTTGGCCGGCGCGGTCTGCACGACCGGCGCGGCTTGGGCAGCCTGCGCCGTCAGTTGCGGCACCACCGGCTCGATCTTGTTCTCGCGCATGTAGTCGTTCATGTCGCGCCAGCCGGCGAAGACGGCGGCGCGGTCGGCCTTGCGGTAGATCGTGTAGCAGTCTTCGATCGCCCGGCCGGCGTGGCGGCAGGCGCCGCCGACCGCCCTGCCGTCGGCATCGCGCGCGGCGGCGACTTTCTCGGCCGATTCGATGCCGAGCATGTCGCAACCGGCGAGCAGGCAGGCGGCGAGAACGGTGGCGGAACGAAGAACAGCAGTGAGACGCATGGCAGATGGGAGGGTTCGCCCGGAATATCGGCTGGCCCGCCGGCGACTTGAGTCGCTTCGCTCGCCCGGGCGGCGTTCAAACCGGCTTGGCGACGACGTGAGGATCACCGTCCGGTCGGGCATAAAAGCGTGCCCCGAGTCGCGGCGCGCGGCCGCGCAGGAACGCGGCCGCCGCCATCCGTTTGCCACCGGCCCGTTGCAGCTCGGTGAGGGCCAGGCTGCCTTCCCCGCAAGCGACAACGATTGCGCGTGGGTCGAGGGCGATGACCTC
>JAYSMB010000498.1:0-2949 GCA_043725065.1 Burkholderiales bacterium | reverse complement strand
CGCCGAAGCCGAAGCCGAACCGCTCGCCGTCGCCGCCGGTCTGGCGCTCGAGCTTTCGCGCCTGCACCACCCGCGCGGCAACCTGCTCTTCCCGCTCGGGCGCTCCGGCGAGTGCTTGCGTGAGCACGAGTTCGCGCGGAAGCACGCGCGCGGCGAGGTCGCTCGAAGCGGAGGCTGCCGCGCTCGGCGGCCTGGGCGACGCGTACTACCTGCACGGCCACATGCGGTCGGCACACGGGCAATTCCGCGAATGCGTGGCCCTGTCGCGCGCGCATGGCTTCGGCCGCCTCGAAGTGGCGAACCTGCCGATGGTCGGCTGGACCTTGCACCACCTCAACGACATGGAGGGCGCCGTCGCGGTCGGCCTCGAGGCGATCGAGCTCGCCGTCCGCGCGTCGCAGCCATGTGCCGAATTGCCGGGGCGAAACCTCGTCGCCTGGGTCGACGGCATCATCCGCGACGATCGCAGCCACGCCGAGTCGCAGCTCGAAGCGGGGCTCGACCTCATTCGGGTGCTCGGAGCCAGACGCTTTGAAGCTCAGACGTGCGGCATCGGCGCTGTGCTGGCGTGGCGACGCGGCGAATCCGAGCGCGCGAGAAGCCTGGCGGGGGCAGCGTTGGCGATCTGCCGCGAACACGGCATGGGCCACATCGGCCCCTGGATCTTCGGCGTTTGCGCGCTCGTCGAGACTGACGCCGAAACACGCAAACATTTTCTTGCCGACGGCATGGCGCAACTCGCCCGGGGCTGCGTCAGCCACAACCACATCTACCTGCGCGATCTCGCCATCGACGTGTCGCTCGACCAAGGCGACTGGCCGGCAGCCGAACGGCATTGCGAAGACATCCGCGCGTATACGGCCGGCGAGCCTTTGCCGATGAGCGACTTCATCGTCGCGCGCGGTCTCGCCCTCGCCCGCCACGGACGTGGCGAGCGCAGCGCCGAGCTGATCGCCGCGCTCGCCGAACTCCGCGATGCCGCACGCCGTGCCGGGCTGAATGTCGCGCTGCCGGCCATCGAACGCGCACTCGACGGTTCTGGCGAAACGGCCTGACGCGAAAAAAAAGGGCAGCCCGACGGGCTGCCCTTCACATCGCTGAAGCGCCGACTATTCGGTGACGTCGCTCGCCGCTGCCGCTGCCGCGGCCGCCGTGGCCGCGTCGACCTGTGCCATCTGCACCGACGCCAGCTCCTCGGCCTCCTGGACGGCGATGGCGCGGCGCTCGGCGTCGTCCATCGCTTCCTTGGCCTTGCGGGCGTCGTGAAAGGCCATCCCGGTGCCGGCAGGAATCAGCCGGCCGACGATGACGTTTTCCTTCAACCCGCGCAGCTCGTCGCGCTTGCCCATGATCGCCGCTTCGGTCAGCACGCGCGTCGTTTCCTGGAACGACGCGGCACTGATGAAGCTGTCGGTCGAGAGCGACGCCTTGGTGATGCCCAGCAGCACGTCGGCCCAGGTGGCCGGCATCTTGCCTTCGGCGATCGCCTTGTCGTTGCGGTCCAGAAGCTCCGAACGCTCGACCTGCTCGTTGAGGATGTAGGTCGTGTCGCCCGGGTTCGTGATCTGAACGCGACGCAGCATCTGGCGAACGATCACCTCGATGTGCTTGTCGTTGATCTTCACGCCCTGCAGTCGATAGACGTCCTGCACCTCATCGACGATGTAGCGGGCTAGATCCTCGACGCCGAGCAGGCGAAGGATGTCCTGAGGATCAGGAGGGCCGTCAACGACCGACTCGCCCTTGTTCACGACCTGGCCCTCGTGCACGACGATGTTCTTCTCTTTCGGAACCAGCTCCTCGTGATTCTTCGAGGGGTCCGTTGGGTCGGTGATCTGCAGGCGCACCTTGCCTTTCGTCTCCTTGCCGAACGACACCGTACCGGTCATCTCGGCGAGCGTGCCCTTGTCCTTCGGCGTGCGGGCTTCGAAGAGCTCGGCCACGCGCGGCAAGCCGCCCGTGATGTCGCGCGTCTTCTGGCCTTCGACCGGGATCCGGGCCAGCACTTCACCCGGCATCAGGTCCTGTCCGTCACGGATCTGCACCAGCGAGCCGATCGGGAAGCCGATCGTCACCGAGTGATCGGTGCCGGGAATCTTCACCTCGTTGCCCGCAACGTCGAGCAGCTTGACCTGCGGACGAATCACCTTTGCCGCACCGCGCCGCTTCGGGTCGATCACGACCAGGGTCGAAAGACCCGTGACCTCGTCGAGCTGCTTGGCGACGGTGACGCCTTCTTCGACGTTCTCGAACCTCGCCTTGCCGGCGAACTCGGTGATGATCGGTCGCGTCAACGGATCCCAATTCGCGAGGATCGTGCCGGCCTTGATCTGCTGGTCGCTCTTGATGCCGAGCAGCGCACCGTACGGCACCTTGTGGCGCTCGCGCTCGCGGCCGTGCGTGTCGGTGATGATGATTTCGCCGGAACGCGAGATCACCACCAGCTCACCCTTGCCGTTGGTCACGTAGCGCATGGTCGGATTGAAGCCGACCGTACCGTCCGACTTGGCATCGACGCTCGAAGCCACCGCCGCACGCGACGCCGCACCACCGATGTGGAAGGTGCGCATCGTCAGCTGCGTGCCCGGCTCGCCGATCGATTGCGCCGCAATGACGCCGATCGCTTCGCCCATGTTGACCAGGCCACCGCGGCCCAGGTCGCGGCCGTAGCACTTGGCGCAGATGCCGAAGCGCGTGCTGCAAGTCAGGGCCGTGCGAACCTTCACCTCGTCGACCGCCGCGGCCTCGAAGATGTCGAGCACGTCCTCGTCGAGCATCTCGCCGCCCTTGAGCAGCGTTTCCTGCGTCTCGGGATGCATGATGTCGATCGCGGCGACCCGGCCCAGCACGCGGTCGCGCAGGCTCTCGATCACCTCGCCGCCTTCGACCAGGGCGCGCATGTTCATGCCGTTCATGGTCGCGCAGTCGTCTTCGATGACCACCAGATCC
>JAYSMB010000497.1:0-3961 GCA_043725065.1 Burkholderiales bacterium | reverse complement strand
CTGCACCGGCGCGACCACGGTTCGCGCCGCCGCGTCGACCAGCACCACGAAAGCGCCGCCACCCAGAGCGCTCGCGGGCAACAACAAAACGGCAGAGCGCACGCCGAGCAGTCGCAGGCCGTGCGGCACGACCAGCCCGACAAAGCCGATCGCGCCGGCCGTCGCGACCGCCGCACCAGTGGCGATCGCCGCTGCAACGATGGTCAGGATTCTTCTGCGCCCGACCGGCACGCCGAGCGTCACCGCCCAGGCATCGCCGCGCGCCAGCCAGTCGAGCTCGCGGGCCGTCGGCCAGACGATCGTCAGGGCGATGGCGAGCGCGAGCCAGGCGATCTCCCAGTGCGCGGCGCCGTTCAGGTCGCCGAGCAGCCAGAACACCATGCCGCGCAACTGCCCCTGGTCGGCAAGAGTGAGGATCAGCGAGACGAGCGCCGAGCAGCCTGAGCCGATCATGACGCCGACCAGCAGCAGCGATGTGGAGCCCTCGGCCTGTGCCGCCGAGGCCGGGCCGGCGATGCGCCGCCCCATCAACCCAAACAGCAGCATAGCTGCGAGAAATGCCCCGGCTGCGGCGCCAAGAGCAATGCTCCATTCGGAAAGCAGTCCCGCGGCGCCGCCCGCCAGAAGGATCGTGCCGAGTGCGCCCACGGCAGCACCGCCCGCGACACCGAGCACATACGGGTCGGCAAGGGCGTTGCGCGTCAGCAGTTGCATGAGCGCGCCCGAGAGCGCGAGCGCCGCACCGGCGCCAAAGCCCGAGAGCACGCGCGGCACCCGGATTTGCCAGAAGATCTCGGGCGACGCCGCGCCGATGCCGGTCGAGCCGGCCAGCACGCCGAGCCCGCACGCGCCCACTGCGGCAACAGCCGTCAGGACGAGGGCGCGGCGCGCTTGCATGCTCGAGGCTAAAGCCCCTGGCCGTCGAATCGCACGACTATCCAGACTTGTCGGCCGAGGCCTTGATAGTCGCGCACCGGTTCGATGCGGTGATCGAGTGCGTTCAGCAGCTTGGCCTCGACGCGCCACTTCGGCAGGAAGCGCCAGGTCGCGCGCACGTCGACAACCGCGTAGCCGCCGAGGACGACACCGCCGTCCGGCCGCGAGCCGACGTCGAGAAGCGATCCACCGATGCTCCAGTCGCCGATCGCATAGTCGGCGGCCAACGTCTCCTGATGCGCGGCGCGGCGTGCGAGGCGCACGCCGGTGTCGGCATCGGTGGCATCGAGAAAGTCAACCGTGGCGCGAACACCGAGCCCGCCCCAGCGTTGCGCCGCGCTCAGCGTCGCCCCCTGTAGCCGAGCACGGGACGTGTTGGCGGCACAACCGAAATAGCCGGGCGGACAGTCGGTGCCGGTTGGATCGGGGTCGAAGCCGATCAGGTCCCGGACCCGATTGCGGTAGACGGTGACGGCCGCGCTGGTCGCTCCCGACTGCCAGTTGGCACCGATCTCGATGCTGCGACCGTGCTCGGGACGAATGGTCGAGATGCCGAAGAACGGATAGCTGGTGTCGTTGAAGGTCGGCGCGCGAAAGCTGGTGCCGGCCAGCGCACGCAGCTTGAAGCCGGCAACGACCTCGTAGCTCGCGCCGAGCCGGCCGGTCGTGTTGTCGCCATAGGCCGAGTTGGCGTCGTGCCGCAGATCCGCTTGCAGGCCGAGACCGGCGAGCTGACCCGAATAGCCGACCACGACGGCGTTGTTGTGTCGTCTCTGGACGTCGGCGAACACATCGGCGACGACTCGCTCACGAAGATACTCATAAGCCAGGACGACTTGCTGATCGGGACCGAAGCGCAAGGCGTTCTGCCACGTCGCGTGATCGCGCTCGGTCTTGAAGCGGCTGATCGTCGTCCCGCCGCTCTTCGAGTCGTCGACATCGTTCGCAAATCGCAGACTGGTCGTCCAGGCCGACGTGAGGCTGCCGCGATAGTCGATGGCGGCGACCCGCGTCGTCAGCCGAGTGCGGAAGTCCGGTGAGGGATCGGGATTGAAGTTGGCATCGAAGTCGGCCGAGTCGTACTGCGAATTCAGGTGCGTTGCGAGAACGGTGATGCCGATGCGATGCCCGGCCGCCGGCGTGTAGCCGAGGCGCAGGTTGCCGAAGTTGCGCGCGTAGCCGTCGTCGTCGGGATTGAAGATCCCGAACCGGGCGCCCGGACGGGTGGCCGAAACGCCGCGGCTGCTGTCGCGGCCCAGCGAGGCCGCATAGTCGAAGTCGCCCTGCGAGCCGCTCACGCCGAGGTCGCCGTCGAGCGATCGATAGCCACCGATCGACGCGCCACCGGTCACGCGAGGCGGACCTTCGCCGCGCCGCGTGAAGATCTGCACCACGCCGCCGACGCCATCGGCGCCATACAGGCTCGACGCCGGCCCGCGCAGCACTTCGATGCGATCGATCTGGGCCAGGCTCAGCGATTCGAAGTCGATCTGGCCGAGCGTCGCGGAGCCGACACGCACGCCGTCGATGAGCACCAGCGTGCCGTTCGTGCTCATGCCACGAACGAAGTAGCCCGAGCTCTGCCCGGGACCTCCATTGCGTGTGAGCTGGATGCCGGCGGCGCGGCGAAGTAGGTCTTCGACCGAGTCGGCAGTCGTGTTGCGGACCTCCTCGGCGTCGATGACGACGATGTCGGCGCTGCCGCGGCTGAGCGCCTGTGGTTCGCGCGTTCCGGTGATGACGACCGGATCGAGCCGGGATTGCGCAGCGGCGCCGAGCGGAAGGAGGACGAGAAAAAGCAGGCGGCACGCGGCGATCGGCGTGCGCAGCCCTTTGCGGAAGTTCGACATGATGGAGAGGGACCTGGACGAGGCACGCGTCCCGCTTCCCCGCGGGCACGTACGACATGACCGGAGCACGAGGCTTCGGCCGCTCGTTGGCCGGTATCCGGGCTGGCGGAGCGACCCCGGCGACCTTCCCGGAAGCGCGAGCTTCCAGTGGCATGTGCACCAGGATTGAAGTCGAGCCTTCGAAAGGCCCGGCTTCGTCCACCGTACCGTTGCGGGGGCAGCGCGGTTTGGGTGGCGTTTGCGCGCCACGTTCCGCTTCCCGTTTAACCGCGAAGGCATGAACGCCTTCACGAGCACCAACGGTTCGCATTCTAAGCAGCACGATCGACCGGGAGCGACGCCTACAATTCGCCACCGCCTTTCGCCGGAGCGCCATGTCCCAGATCGAAGAACTCGCCGACCGGGTCGAGCGCTTGTTGTTGCGGCATGAAGAAGTGCGGCGCACCAACGCCTTGCTGCGCGAGCAACTCGCCACGACCACGCACGAGCGGGACAACCTGCGCTCCAGACTGAACGCGGCGCGCAGCCGGATCGACGTGCTGCTCGATCGCCTGCCGCGCGACGCCGAGGCAGCGGCCACCGACGGTATGGTCGATGGCGAACTGCGGAGCATCGGATGAAGCAGGTCGAGGTGACGATCCTCGGCCAAAGCTACTTGCTCGGCTGCCCCGACGGCGGCGAGAAGGCCTTGCTCGAAGCTGTGACCGCGGTCGACTGCGAGATGTGCGCGATTCGCGACGGCGGCAAGGTCAAGGCGCGCGAGCGGATCGCCGTGCTCGCGGCGCTCAATCTCGCGTTCGCGCTCGCCGAACGTCCGGAGGCCGCCGCGGCGCGATCCGAACGGGCTACCGAAGGCGCCGGAACGGGCGCTGAGGACGAGAGTTCGACGGTCGACGTCGCGCACTTGATCAAGCGTCTCGACACGGCCCTTGGCGCCGACGGGCAACTGCTCTGATGCCGCCCTCCCTTTCGCCCTCGCGGCGTAGAATGAATTCGTCCGTCGCGTTCGCGTGAACTCTATATTTCCTTGAACCGATGCTCGCAAGAGCAAGGGCTTGGAACATCGCCCGGTAGGTGTGATCGTCTCGCGTCAGATGAACCCGAAGCCGGGCTGACCTCGCCCACCTGAACTGCCTGGGTTCAGGAATGCGGTTCACGGTGCGCGGCGGACACCT
>JAYSMB010000496.1:0-5052 GCA_043725065.1 Burkholderiales bacterium | reverse complement strand
CCGAAAACCCCCCCCCCCGCGCCAGCGCGGGTCAGGATCGCTCCCGCCCCAACCCCTCCCGCCGGGTGGGAGGGGCCGACTCCTTCGGAGTCGCCTTCGGGTTCGTTTTCGTGGTGACCCCGCGTGCCCTCAGCGCGTCGCGCAGCAGGTACTCCACCTGCGCATTCGCGCTGCGCAACTCGGCTGCCGCGAGCCGCTCGATCTCGGCCCACAGGGCCGGATCGATGCGCAGCAGAAAGGCCTTCTTGTCGGGGCTCGCCATCGTCTCCGGCTCGTCGCAGTCCTCTTCGCTTCAGTTGTAGAGCGTGCCGGTGTTGACCACCGGTGTCGCGTCGTGGTCGGAGCACAGCACGACGAGCAGGTTGCTCACCATCGCCGCGCGGCGCTCGTCGTCGAGCTGCACGACGCCACGCTCGGACAGGCTGTTCAAGGCCATCTCGACCATGCCGACGGCGCCGGCGACGATCTTGGTTCGCGCCGCGATCACCGCCTCGGCCTGCTGCCGGCGCAGCATCGTTCCCGCGATCTCCGGCGCGTACGCCAGGTGCGTGAGCTTGGCGTCGACGACGACGATGCCGGCCTGCGCAAAGCGCTGCTGCAACTCGCTGCGCAGCGCCGCCGAAACCTCCTCGGTGCCGGAGCGGAGCGTCACTTCGGCCGACTTCGTTTCGCTCGGCTCCTCGAAGTTGTCGTAGGCGTAGCTGAGGGCGAGATGGCGCAGAGCCGACTCGGCCTGCGTCAGCACGTAAGCTTCGTAGTTCTCGACGTCGAAGCTCGCCATCGCCGTGTCGTCGACACGCCAGACGACCGTTGCCGCGATCTCGATCGGGTTGCCGCGCAAGTCGTTGACCTTCAGCTTCTCGCTGTTGAAGTTATGCGCGCGCACCGAGATCTTGGTCTTGGAATAGAACGGGTTGGCCCAGCGTAGTCCGCGCTCGCGGTCGGTGCCGCGGTAGCTGCCGAACAGCAGCAGCAAGGCCGCCTGATTCGGCTGCAGCATGTAGAGGCCGCCGAGGCACCAGGCGGCAACCAGCACGGCGGCGATGAGGAGGAGGATCGTCGGCCCCATGGGCCGCGTTGCGAACAGGCCGGCCGATGCCAGCAAGGTGATGAGACCGACGGCGATGTAGATGAAACCGCTGCTCGTCGCGGCGGACCGTTCCTCGGCCGATTGCATCGTCATGACATGCTCCTGAAGGACGTCCGACCCATTCGGCGATTACCGACGATGTCAGAGTGATATCACTCTAGTAGCTTGCCGCGGCCACGTCAAGCGGTTTCTGCGGCGCCGAGGCCGAGCAAGGCCGGATCGCCCCGGCCGAGGCGCACCAGTACCGGCGCCGGGCCGCTGAGATCGACCACCGTCGTCGGTCGCATCGGGCAGGCGCCGGCGTCGACGATCGCCCGCACGATCTTTTCGTAGCGCTGGCGGATCAATTCCGGATCGTTGATCGGCTCGCTCTCGCCCGGCGCGATCAAGGTCGTGGCGAGCAGCGGCTGGCCGAGGATGTCGAGCAGGGCGCCGGTGACGGCGTGATCCGGAACGCGCAGGCCGATGGTCCGCCGCGACGGATGCGAGACGCGGCGCGGCACTTCTTTCGTCGCCTCGAGGATGAAGGTGAAGGGCCCCGGCGTCGCCGCCTTGAGCAACCGGTACTGCTTGTTGTCGACGCGTGCATAGCTCGCCAGCTCGGAGAGATCGCGGCACAGCAGCGTCAGGTGATGCTGGTCGTCGACGCCGCGAATCCGGCGCAGTTGCTCGGCCGCCGCCTTGTCGTCGAGGTGGCAGACCAGCGCATAGCTCGAGTCGGTGGGGATCGCGGCGACACCGCCGTCGTGAAGGATCTGCGCCGCCTGTTTGAGCAGCCGCTGCTGCGGATGGGTCGGGTGGACTTCGAAGTACAGGGACATGCGCCGATTGTCGGCGCGCGAGCCGATTCAGGTCGGAGCGTGGACTCGCGACTCGAGCGCTTCCCAGACCGGTGAGAGCCCTGCCGGCAAGGGCGGCAGGCCGCCGAGGTCGATGCGGCTTTCCTCCGGGCTGTGGAAATCGCTGCCGCGCGAGGCGAGCAGGTCGAACTCGTGCGCCGTGTCGGCGTAGCGCAAGGCATCGGCGGCGCTGTGCGCACCGGTCACGACCTCGACGCCGCGGCCGCCATGCGCCTTGAACTCGGTGAACAGCGCGTACTCCTCGGTCGGCGTGAACTTGTAGCGCGCCGGGTGGGCGACGACGGCAATCCCGCCGGCGTCGCCGATCCAGGTCACGGCGTCGCGCAGCGTCGCCCATCGATGCGGCACGAAGCCGGGCCTGCCTTCGACAAGGAAACGCCGGAACACCTCCTGGGTATCGCCGCAGACGCCGCAGTCGACCAGAAAGCGCGCAAAGTGCGTCCTCGAAATCAGCTCGGGGTTGCCGACGAAATGCAGGGCGCCTTCGTAGGCGTCGGCGATGCCGACCTTGGCAAGCTCGTCGGACATTTCGCGGGCGCGCGCTTCGCGTCCGCCGCGCGTCGCGGCCAGGCCGACCGCGAGCCTTTCATCGTCGGCATCGAAGCCGAGTCCGACGATGTGCACCGTCGTCCCGGCAAAGGTGACCGAGATCTCGGTCCCGGTGAGGTACGGCAGGCCGATCGCATGCGCCGCGGCAAGCGCGCGCCGCTGGCCGCCCAGCTCGTCGTGATCGGTCAGCGCCCACAGCTCGACGCCGTTCGCCTTGGCCCGCGCGGCGACAGCCTCGGGCTCGAGGGTGCCGTCGGAGACGGACGAATGGCAGTGCAGGTCGGCGTTCATGAGGTGCGGTCTTCGCCGCATCATAGAGCGCGCCGATTCGGACGCCTGCCGAATATCACCCGCCAGTGACCGTGATCGCGTTGTCGCCCGGCTTGCGGTCGATCAGCTTGTTCAACGGGTCGATTCCGGCCTTGACCGGACGCTTGTCGACCGTCATCGTGAACGTGGCTTCCTCGCCCGTGATCCGCTTCTTTTCGACCGCGATCGCGTCGCCGTTGGCATCGATGACGCCGATGTCGATCAGGTCGTCGAGCGGCACGTCGCTTTCCTTGCCCAGTGCGTCGGCGACGCGCTTCTTGGCGACCACCTTCATCGTCACTTCCCAGCGCCCGCCGGCCAGCGGCTTCATCGTCGCCGAGACGGCGCGGTTGTCGTAGACGACGATCCTTTCGAACAGGTCGTCGATCAGGTACCGCATCTCCGGGGGCGTCACTTCGCGAATGCGCGCGATCAGCTCCTCGCTGCTCGGGTACGGCGGCCCTTTGAAGGCGTGGGCGTCGCGAAAGGTGCGGATCGCCCGGTTCAGCTTGTCTTCGCCGATGTAGTCCGCCAGCGCGTACATGACCAGGCTGCCCTTCCTGTAGTGGATGTAGGGCTGGTTCTCGACGCGCGACAACGGCAGCTCCTTCTTCTGCTCGAAGGCGCGGCCCTGGAGATAGCCGTTGAGCTCGTAGGCGAGGAAGCGACGCATCTTCGTCGCGCCGAACTTCTGCTTCATCACCATCAGCGCCGAGTACTGCGCCATCGATTCGACCAGCATCGTGCCGCCCTGCACGTTGCCGCCGATCACCTGGTGGGCCCACCACTGATGCGCGGCCTCGTGCGCCGTCACGTAGTACGGGTAGTCGATGTCTTTCGGGTCGTCGGCGCGGACCCGGGCGATGAAGCCGATCGCCTCCGAGAACGGAATCGTGTTCGGGAACGATTGAGCGAAGGCCTCGTAGCGCGGAAACTCGACGATCCGGAATTGCCGATATTGGTACGGGCCGAAGTTGGTGCTGCAGTAGGCGAGCGCGTCCTTCACCGAGGTGTCCATCGAGTCGAGGTCGAACTCGTGGCCCGGCTGGTGATAGATCTCGATCGCCACGTCGCCTGCCGGGCCGTGCCACACGTCCTTCTTCACCGCGTAGCGGGCCGACTGGAAGGCGAAGAAGTTGAGGATGGGCGCGTCCATCTTGTAATGGAAGTAGCGGCGCCCGCCTTCGGTCCATTCGCGCTGCAGGTAGCCGGGCGAGATCGCGATCTGGTCGGCCTCGGTCGAGACCGTCGCTTCGTAGTCGATGAAGTCGGCGTCGCCCGCGAGCCCGTTGACTTGCAGGCCGGCCGGGTCGTCGCGGTCGAGCATCCGCTCTTTCGGCGCCAGGCCGAACTTCTTGCGGTCCTGGTCGCGCTCGAGCTCGAAGCGTTCCTGGTAGCCGATCACGGGAAGCACCGCGAGGCCGTTGATGAACGTGCCGTTGTGGACGACGGCGGTGTTCGAGCCTTCGTTGGTGAATCCGTGCGTCGGCAACTCGAGATCGAAGACCAGCGTTGTCTTTGCGCCGGGCGCAAGCGGCGCGTCGAACGCATAGACGCGGACGCCGAGCGCCGCGTTGTCGTCGACGAGGCGAGCCGGAACGCCGAGGTCGAGTTGGCGGATCACGAGCTGCCGACCCGCCGCGAAGGCAAGTTGCAGGCTGGTGACCGGCCGGCCGGACTTGTTTTCCAGCGCGTAGCTGCCGCGCATGCGAACCCGCTGCTCGGAAGGAAACAGATCGACGGCCAGCTGCACCGAAGTGATCTTCGGCTGCGCCTCGGTGGCGCTGGACTTGTAGTGCTTTTCGTACTCGACCTGTCGCGCCTGTCGGCCTGTCGTCGTCTCGTAGCGATTGAGGATGTTGGTGTTGTAGAAGATGAAGCCGCCGAGGGCGATGAAGGCGATGATCGACACGGCGGCCAGCCCGAGCGAGGGCGCGCTGATCCGCTCACGCGCCGAGACCAGCCGCTCGTGCCAGGAGCTCGCGGTGCCGCGCGTCCAGAACAGGAATGCCGCCACCAGCAGCAGCAGCGAGGCCGCTCCCCAATAGGCCTGGAAGGCACGCACCCGAAGCAGAAAATGGCCGTAGCCGTTGATGTCGGAGTAGACCGCCGCCGGCACGCTGCCGAACTTGTAGAGGTTGTGCTCGAGCCCGAGCTGGCTCGCGAACAAGAGCAGCACGTAGTAGACGACGATGACGAAGTGGCCGACATACTTGTTGTCGACGATCGAGTGGACCGCGATCG
>JAYSMB010000495.1:0-1992 GCA_043725065.1 Burkholderiales bacterium | reverse complement strand
GCGTGGCGACGCAGGCGGCGAACGCCTTCTTCGTGACCTTCACGAACGCCGCGACCGTCGCCTTGTTCTTCTTCAGGTAGTCGCCGTTGACGATCACGGTGTTGCCGTACGAGTTGACGCCCGCGTCCTTCCAGGCGGCGAAGCCCATGTCGTCGCCGAGCTCGCGCTGGAAGATGTGGTGGATGTTGTAGAACGAGGTCGTCGCGTCGATCGACTTCGACTTCAGCGCCGCGAGTTTGGAGTTGGCGTCGATGTTGACCCAGGTCACCGAGGCCCGGTCGATGCCGTTGGCCTTGGCCAGCGCCGGCCAGATCGTGCGCGCGCTGTCGCCCGCCGGATTGCCGATCTTCTTGCCGGCCAGATCCTTGACCGTCTTGATTCCCGAGCTCTTGAGCCAGTACAGGCCTTGCGGCGAGTTCGCGTAGACGTTGAAGACGCCAACGGTATCGGCGCCCTTGCCGCGCAGCGTCAGGGCGTTGGCCATGTCGGCCAGGCCGATCTCGTTGGCGCCCGCGCCGACCTTCTGCACCGCCACCGCCGAGCCCTTGCCGGGCTCGAGGTTGAGGTCGATGCCGGCGTCTTTGTACCAGCCCATTTTCTTGGCGTAGTAGTAGGGCGCGTGATCGCCGCCCGGCACCCAGTTGAGGATGAAGTCGAGCTTGGTCTGCGCCAAAGCCGGTTGCGCGGCGAGGCCGGCGGCGGCGACGACCAGGAAGGCGAGGCGGCGAACGAGATTCATGTCAGGTCCTGTGGGGCTGCGGGCGTTTTTCAGTCTAGCAATCGGGAGGCTGCCGACGAGAGAGCATTGACCCCGATACGCGGCGTCGCCCCTATCATCGGCGCTCGCCGCGGAGACCGTTCCATTCGACGATGAACAACGACCGCTGGACCCGAACGCTGATGGCGGTGGCCTCCCACCTCGCGTTGCTGCTCGTCTGGTATTTGTTCGTGAAGTTCGGCAACGTGCCGAAGTTCGTGATGCCGTCGCCGGCCGATACCTTGGGCACGCTCGTCGGGCCCCGGTCGGGCAGCTACAGCTGGTGGAGCAACGGGCTGGTGACGGCGACCGAGATCTATGGCGGCTACCTTGCCGCGCTCGTCGGCGGCGTGATGCTCGCGCTTGCTTTTACCTGGTCCAAGCCGCTCGAGGCGCTGATGATGCCGCTGCTGGTGAGCCTGAACATGATCCCGAAGGTCGCGCTCGGACCGCTCATCATCGTCTGGTTCAAGTACGGCATCGTTCCCAACATGCTGATCGCGTTCTCGATCTGCGTGTTCCCGATCCTGCTGACGACCGTGCGCGGCCTGCGCGAGGTCGAGCCCGACCTGCTCGACCTGGTGAAAAGCCTGCGCGGCTCGCGTTGGCAGACCTTCACCAAGATCCAGCTGCCGGGTGCGCTGCCCTACATCTTCTCGGGCATGAAGGTCGCGGCCATCCTGGCCGTGGCCGGCGCCATCGTCGGCGAGTTCCTCGGCTCCGACAAAGGCCTCGGCTACCTCATGCTGCAGGTGCAGGTGACGCTGGACACCGCGGCGATGTTCATGGCGGTGTTGCTCATCACGCTGATCGGCATGCTGCTCTACGGCGCGGTGCTCGTGCTCGAGCGTGCCCTGGTCGTGCCGGATGCGCGGGTGAGCTGAGATGGACGCGGCCGCGGGCAGCCAGCCTTTCATCCATCTCTCGGGTGTCTCGAAGACCTACGGCAAAGGCGCGACCGCTCACCTCGCGATCTCGAACGCGAGCTTCGACGTCATGCCGGGCGAGCTCGCCTGCCTGGTCGGGCCCTCGGGCTGCGGCAAGAGCACGCTGCTGAAGATCCTGGCCGGGCTGCACGCGCAAGACGCCGGCACGGTGACGATCGGCTCGCCGGCCTTCCCCTTCAATCCGGCGCGCGATGTCGGCATGGTGTTCCAGCAGCCGCTGTTGCTGAAGTGGCGCACCATCATCGACAACGTGCTGCTGCCGGCCGAGATCCTCGGCCTGCCGAAGAA
>JAYSMB010000494.1:0-2147 GCA_043725065.1 Burkholderiales bacterium | reverse complement strand
CTCGGGCGTGACGTGATCGGCGGCGAGGACGAGATCGCCTTCGTTTTCGCGATCTTCTTCGTCGACGAGGATCACCATCCGGCCGGCGGCCAGCTCGGCGACAAGCTCGGGAATCGGGGCGATGGCCATAGGTGAAATTGTAGGCGTTGCCATTGATTCAGGCCGCGGTGCGGGCAGCGACCAGCATGCGCTCGACGTAGCGGGCGACAAGGTCGATCTCGAGATTGACCCCGCGACCGACCGCGAGATTGCGCAGGCTGGTGTGCCGCACCGTGTGCGGGATCAGGTTGATCGAAATTTCGCAGCCGGTCGCGCCGTCGGCGACCTTGTTGACGGTGAGGCTCACGCCATCGACCGCGACCGAGCCCTTGACGGCCAGGAAGCGGGCCAACGTCGCCGGCGCCTCGACGCGCAACTCCCACGATTCGCCCATGCGCTCGAAGCGCGTGACGCGGCCGACGCCGTCGACGTGGCCGCTGACGAGATGGCCGTCGAGCTTGCCATCGGCGCGCAAGGCCTTTTCCAGATTGACGTCGCCCGTCCCGTCCAGACCCGCGGTCTTGTCGAGACTTTCGGCGGAGATCTCGACGCCGAAGCGATGTTGTGCGGAATCGAGCGTGACGACCGTCATGCACGCGCCGGAAAGCGAAATGCTGTCGCCGATGGCGACGCCCTCGAGAAAGCCGGCCGGCACTTCGATCGCGAGCGCCTTGCCGAAACCGGCGCTCGCGCCGAGCGCTCGCGCTTCGACGATGCGGCCGACGCCGCTGACGATGCCGGTGAACATCGGGTCATTGTCCTCGCCTGGACTGGCCGGCGGCGTCGCGAAGGCGTCAGTGCTTGCGCGGCCGGAGCAGGAGCCGAAGATCGTCGCCGATCGTGCTCGTCTGGACAATGCGGAAATCGAGGCTCTGCTCGAGGCGAGCGAACGGCCCGAGCGCCGCCAGGCTGCGGCCGCCGCCGAGCAGGCGCGGTGCGATGTAGACGAGCAGCTCGTCGACCAGGCCTTCGCGCAGGAACGAGGCGTTGAGTTTTTCGCCCGCCTCGACATGCAGCTCGTTGATGCCGCGCTTGCCGAGGTCGGCAAGCATCGCCGCCAGGTCGACCTTGCCGGTCGCCGATGGAAGAAAGGCGATCTCGACACCGCGCGCTTCGAGGCCGCGGCGGCGTTCGCTGTCTTCGATGGCGGCGTAAAGCAGCACCGGCCCGGGCGGCTCGACGATGCGTGCCGCGGTTGGCGTCTCGAGGCGCGAATCGACGATCACGCGCAGCGGCTGGCGGGCGGTGCGGACCAGCCGCACGTCGAGCCGCGGGTCGTCTTCGAGCACCGTACCCACGCCCGTGAGCAGGGCGCCGGCGCGCTTGCGCCAGGCGTGGCCGTCGCCGCGCGCGGCCTCGCCCGTGATCCATTGGCTCGCGCCGTTCGCGAGCGCGGTCCGGCCGTCGAGCGACACCGCGACCTTCAGTCGCAGCCAGGGCCGGCCGCGCGCCATTCGCGAGACGAAGCCGATGTTGAGCTCGTGTGCTTCCGATGCGAACGGTCCGGCCACGACGTCGATGCCAGCAACCGCGAGCCGCGCGATTCCTTGCCCCGCCACCAGCGGGTTCGGGTCGCGCATCGCAATGACGACGCGGCCGACGCCGGCCTCGACGAGCGCATCGGCGCAAGGCGGCGTGCGGCCGTGATGCGAGCAGGGTTCGAGCGTGACGACGACCGTCGCGCCGCGCACGTTCGCGCCGCGTGACGCGGCGTCGCGCAGGGCCATGACCTCGGCGTGCGCGCCGCCCGCGTCCTGCGTGTGGCCGCGGCCGAGCACGCCGCCGCCGGCATCGACGATGAGGCAGCCGACGCGCGGATTCGGATCCGAGAGGCCGATCGCGTGTCGCGCCAATTCCAGGGCTTCGCGCATCGGCGCGTCGAAGGCGTGCGGATCGTTTGCGGGGCTTGGCAAGTCGTTCAAGGGACGCGAGGCGGCGATGGCTCAGGGTTGATGTTGTACCGTGCTCAGGCTGGCGGCGAGCAGGCCGGTGTCGGGCGCGGCAGGACAGTTCTGGTCGCCGCGCACGACGAGGAAATTCTGCGCCTGCAGCCCGCCTGCAACGTCGGCATATTCCGCAGGATGCTCGATGTTCGCATCGATCGCGCC
>JAYSMB010000493.1:0-4532 GCA_043725065.1 Burkholderiales bacterium | reverse complement strand
CTCGGGCGTGATCGCGCTGTCGCTGGCGATTCTGTGCTTCCTCGGCGTGCTGGCATTCCACTTTCCCGAGTACCTGACGACGCCGCAGCTGCGCAAGTCGTACAGCGTCGACGTGATGCGGCTGCTGTTGTTCTGGTCGCTGGTGCTCTCGGGCGCGATGGCGCTGTTCAACATCGTCATGGCCCGGGCGCGCTGGCTGGCGCTGGCCGCGTTCGTGCTGATCGGCCTCAGCCTCGCGCTCGGCGGCCACAAGGTGCCGGTCAACGACTTCGCCGACGGCACGCCCTACATCGGCCTCGACTGGTTCATCCTCGACCTGCTCGGCTCGACGCTGATCTTCGTCTTCATCGAAAAGCTGTTCGCGCTGCGCAAGGACCAGCCGGTGTTCCGCCCCGAGTGGCAGACCGACTTTCATCACTTCATCGTCAACCACATGATCGTCGGCTTCGTGCTCTTGGCGACCAATCTGCTGGTGCACAAGCTGTTCGGCTGGGCCGCGAAAGACGGCGTGCGCGCCTGGGTCCAGGACCTGCCGTTTCCGATCGCGCTGTTCCTGATCGTGCTGGTTGCCGATCTGGTGCAGTACTGGACGCATCGCGCCTATCACGAGGTGCCGGCGCTCTGGCGCCTTCATGCGGTGCACCACAGCGTCAAGAGCATGGACTGGCTGGCCGGATCGCGCCAGCACATCCTCGAGCTGATCATGACGCGCACGCTGGTGCTGGCGCCGATCTTCGTACTTGGCTTTTCCAAGGAAGTGATCGACACCTACATCGTCATCGTCGGCTTCCAGGCGGTGTTCAACCACGCCAATGTCAGCGTGCGTCTCGGGCCGCTGCGCTACGTCATCGTCACGCCGAATTTCCACCACTGGCATCACTCGGCCGACGCCGAGGGGATCGACCGCAACTACGCGGCGCACTTCGCCTTCCTCGACTACGCCTTCGGCACCGCGCACAAGGCCGATCGCAAATGGCCCGACGGCTACGGCGTGGTCGGCGACTACGTGCCGAACGGCTTCTTGAAGCAGCTCGCATTTCCGTTCCGCTGGAAGGCAAGCTGATCGCCGCGCTGCGGCGCGACGCTGCGTGACGACCTTCGACGCCGCGGTCGTCGGCGCCGGTGCGGCCGGTCTTCATTGCGCGGCCCTGGCCGGGCAACTCGGGCTCAGCGTCGTCCTGATCGACCACGCGGCGAAGGTCGCCGAGAAGATCCGCATCTCCGGCGGCGGCCGCTGCAACTTCACCAACGTCGACACCAGCCCCGCCAATTTCGACTCGGCCAATCCCGATTTCTGCCGCTCGGCTCTGGCCCGCTACACGCCGCGCGACTTCATCGGCCTGGTCGAGCGCCACGGCATCGCATGGCACCAGAAGCACAAGGGCCAGCTGTTCTGCGACGACTCGAGCGCGCAGATCGTCGACATGCTGATCGCGGAGTGTGCGGCCGGCGGCGTTCAGCGCTGGCAGCCGTGCAGCGTCGAGAGCGTGACGCACGAAGCGGACGCCTTTCATCTCGCGACCTCGCACGGACCGGTCGCCGCGCAGCGTCTCGTGGTCGCGACCGGTGGCCTCTCGATTCCGAAAATCGGCGCCAGCGATTGGGGTTACGCCCTGGCCCTGCGGTTCGGCCACGCGATCGTCGAGACCCGGCCGGCGTTGGTGCCGCTGGTGTGCTCCGGCGCACCCTGGCAGCCTTTTCAGGGCCTGGCGGGCGTGTCGCTGCCGGTGCGCGTGGAGGCTGGATCGGCGCGAACCGTGATTCGATTCGACGAGGACATGCTGTTCACGCATCGTGGCCTGAGCGGCCCGGCCACCTTGCAGATATCGACCTTCTGGCGGCCCGGCGAGGAAATCGTTGTCGACCTCGCTCCGGGGATCGATCTGCGGACGGCGCTCGTCGCAGCCAAGGCCGTGCCGGGCCGACGCGTCGGCGCACTACTCGCCGAACACCTGCCGCGCCGCCTGGCCGAAGTGTGGTTGCACGCGACGCCCGAGTTCGCGGAGCGGCGCCTGTCCGACGCCCGCGACCGCGACCTCGCCTTTCTGGCGGCCGGCCTGAAGCGCTGGCAGATCATCCCCGCCGGCAGCGAGGGCTACCGCAAGGCCGAGGTCACTGCCGGCGGCGTCGACACACGCGAACTCGACTCGCGAAGCTGCGAAAGTCGCCGCATCGCCGGCCTGTATTTCATCGGCGAAGTGGTCGACGTGACCGGCTGGCTCGGCGGCTACAACTTCCAATGGGCCTGGGCCAGCGCGGCCGTCTGCGCCCGTGCCATGGGTGCAGACCGCCCCGCTCAAAAGGCCGGGCTATAATCGACATTCTCTTCTTTTTGCCAGTTGCTACATGACCACCGTACGCGTCAAGGAAAACGAGCCGTTCGACGTCGCGCTCCGCCGGTTCAAGCGCACGATCGAGAAGCTCGGCCTCCTGACCGATCTGCGTGCCCGCGAGTTCTACGAAAAGCCCACCGCCGAGCGCAAGCGCAAGAAGGCCGCCGCGGTCAAGCGCCACTTCAAGCGCGTTCGCAGCATGCAGCTTCCGAAGAAGCTCTTCTAGTCCGCCCCACGCGGTCGAATCGAAGCCCGCGAATCGCGGGCTTTTTCGTTTGGAACGCCGCCTCACCCTTTGCTCGAGCATCGACATGAGCCTGAAGGACCGGATCACCGAAGACATGAAGACCGCGATGCGCGCCAAGGATGCGCCGCGGCTGCTCACGATCCGCGGCCTGCTCGCGGCGCTGAAGCAGCGCGAAGTCGATGAGCGCATCGTGCTCGACGACGCGGCCGTGATCGCGATCATCGACAAGCTGGTCAAACAGCGCAAGGACTCGATCACCCAGTTCAGCGCCGGCGGCCGACAGGATCTCGTCGACAAGGAAAGCGCCGAGCTTGTCGTGCTCGAAGCCTATCTACCACAGCGCTTGAGCGCCGAAGAAGTCGGCGCCGAAGTCGCCGCGCTCGTGGCCGAGATGAGCGCGTCGGGCCCGGGCGACATGGGCAAGGTCATGGCAGCGGCCAAGTCCCGGTTCGCCGGCCGCGCCGAGATGGCCGCCGTGTCCGCGGCCGTGAAAGCGGCGCTGTCGCGCTGAACGCGTTGCACGTTTCGTCATGACGATCGCATTTCAACGCCTCGACGCCGACGTGTCGGTCGCACCCCAGCTGGGCCCCGAAGCGATGGCCGGGGCAAAGGCCGCCGGCTTTCGCAGCGTCATCAACAACCGGCCCGATTTCGAGGCGGGTCCCAACCAGCCGACCAATGCGAGTGTCGAGGTCGCGGCGCGCGCGGCCGGACTTGAATACGCGTTCCTTCCAGTCGCGCCCAACTTCCAGAGCGTCGAGGACATTGCCCGTTTCGGCGAACTCATCGCATCGATGCCCAAGCCCATTCTCGCGTTCTGCCGTTCCGGCACGCGCTCGGGCAAGCTCTGGCACGCGGCGACCGGCCGCTGAGCCCGGATCGGCCTCGTTCGGGCGCACCGCGCGCCTAGCGCAAACACGCATCGGCGCAGCTCGAGTGCAAACCTAGAATCGGCGGCGCTTCGAGCAGGCCGCCGGCCTTGCCACGATCCGCGCCGACGAACATCCACTCCGGAGTCACCGTGACGACCCTGCTCACGCTTTCAAAGCTGATCGATCGCCTCAGCGAGTGGGTCGGCCGATGGGTGGCCTGGCTCGTCCTCGCTGCCGTGCTCATCAGCGCCGCCAATGCGATCGTCCGCAAGGCGTTCAACATGAGCTCGAACTCGTTTCTCGAGATCCAGTGGTATCTCTTTTCGGCCGTGTTCCTGCTCGCCGCGGGCTACACGCTGATGCGCCAGGATCATGTCCGCATCGACGTCATCCTCGGTCGCTTTTCCAAACGCACACAGATCTGGATCGACATCGTCGGCATCTGCTTTTTTCTCCTCCCCTTCGTCTTCGTCGTCATCGACCTGAGCTGGCCGCTCGTCGCCCGGGCCTACACCAGCGGCGAAATGTCGTCGAATGCCGGCGGCCTGATTCGCTGGCCGGTGTTCGCCCTGCTGCCGCTCGGCATGGTCTTGCTCGGCCTGCAAGGCATTTCGGAACTCATCAAGCGCTTTGCCTTCCTGCGCGGACTCATCGACGATCCGTCGCGACGCAAGCAGACGAAAACCGCCGAAGAGGAACTCGCCGAATTCCTGTCGCGGCAGCGACAGCCCAGTGCCGCCAGTGTCCTGCACGGGACGGGCCGGCCATGATCGAGTTCCTCGCCACGAACATGGCGCCGATCATGTTCGCGAGCCTGATCGTCTTTCTGCTTTTCGGCTATTCGGTTGCCTTCTCGCTGGCCGCCTGCGGCCTGTTCTTCGGCTTCGTCGGCATCCAGATCGGCGTGCCGGGGATGGCCTCGCTGATGCAAGCCTTGCCCTTGCGCATCTTCGGGATCATGCAGAACGAAACGCTGCTCGCGATCCCGTTCTTCACCTTCATGGGTCTCATCCTCGAGCGTTCCGGCATGGCCGAAGACCTGCTCGACACGATCGGCCAGCTGTTCGGCCCGGTGCGCGG
>JAYSMB010000492.1:0-2546 GCA_043725065.1 Burkholderiales bacterium | reverse complement strand
CGTCCCAGGCTGCGCTGGACGCCGTTCTCACGAACGCCCTGAAAGAACTCGGGGCGTCAGCGGCAATCGACCCTCGGACTTCGACGGACGTAACACCGCCCAGATCCTCCCAATGCGTTCCGCCCACCGAACAGCTGTAGGCGAGCCTGTCCTGCCAATGGCCGTGAATGGCGGCACGGAGGGCCGCGTTGCCGCTCATGTCGACGTAGACGACGGGCTCGTCTGCCGCAAGCCGCGTCACGTCGGCATAGGGCAGGACTTCGTCGTAGCAGCCAGGGCCTTTCGTGAATTCCAGGGTTGGCGGTGAAGTGAGGCCGACGCACCGGATCGCGCCGGCTTTGCCGCGTCGCAGCGCGAGACAGAACCCGAGGCCATAGGCGGTCTTGCTCGAAGCGCTCGACACCAGCACCTTGTGCGTGCCGAAGAAAGCGTTGTCGGCCAGAAAGTCGTCGATCAGGAACGAGGTCGTGAAGAGCGGCCGGAGCAACGCGAGCAGCGCCTCGTCAGAGGCGCGATAGAGCGGGTCGGTGCTGCAACTCAGGTACTGGTTGTAGATGGCGTGCAGTTCCCGCCGATGCGGAGCTCCGTCGAAGAAGCGGCTGTCATCGACTTGTGTGGGGTACAGCACCACCTCGTCGGCCATTGGAAAGTAGCCATAGAAGCGAGCGCCGGCCTCTATGCCGGCGCAGCGCGATTCGCTCACGGTCGCGAAGCCCCAGACCGGGATGCATCCCGTGGTCGCGTCGCCGGTGGGAAAGAAGTCCCAGTAGTTCATCGCGTCGCCGAACGCGCCGTAGGTGACGTTGTTCGAGGTCAACGCGAAGCGGTCGATGCGAAGGCGCACCGCGCCCGCTTCTAGCGGCGCGGCGGCGGCCTCGAGCCAATGGGTGCGGCGCAGTTCGGTTCGGCCTACGGTGAAAGTTGTGGTCATATTTGGTCATATCATGTCTTTCGGTTTCGAACTGGCGAGGCGAGGTGAAGTGCGATGGTGACATTTCCCGGCGACGAGGTCTGGCCATCGATCGGCCTGGGCACCTGGCGGACGGGCGAATCGGCGGCGAAGCGACGCAGTGAAGTCGCGGCCGTACGCGCCGCGATCGAGATCGGATACCGCGTCATCGACACCGCCGAAATGTATGGCGAGGGCGGCGCGGAAGAAGTCGTCGGCAGCGCGATCGCCGAGTGCCTGCGCGCCGGAACCATCAGGCGCGACGAGCTCTTTGTTGTTAGCAAGGTCTACCCGCACAACGCCAGCACGGCCGGCACACTGGCGGCGTGCGAGCGCAGCGTGAAGCGTCTTGGTCTCGACCGGATCGACTGCTACCTGCTGCACTGGCGCGGCGCGGTGCCGCTTGCCGAAACCATCGCCGCGTTCGAAGACCTTCGTGTTCGCGGCCGGATTCGTCACTGGGGCGTCAGCAATTTCGATCTAGACGACATGGAGGAGTTGCTCGCTGTAGACGGCGGCGAGCGCTGTACGACGAACCAGGTCTACTACTCGCTGACCGAGCGCGGCCCGGCATTCGCGCTGCTGCCATGGCAGGAGGCGCGCGGCATCGTGACCATGGCGTATTCGCCCATCGATCAGGGCGCGTTGTCGCGCAACGCCGACTTGCGCGCCCTTGCCGCGCGGCAGTCGCTCACGCCGGCGCAACTTGCGCTCGCCTGGCTCTCTGCCCAGGCTGGCGTGATGGCAATCCCGAAGTCGTCCGACCTCGCTCGCCTGAAAGAAAACTTCGATTCGCTAGCCGTGGAACTCTCGCCAGAGGATCTCTCCGCGCTCGACCGAGCGTTTCCCCCGGCAACGCGAAGGGCGCCGCTCACGATGCGGTGAGCGGCGTCCTGGCTCCGTTCATAGCCGGCTCACGCCGGGCAGCCAGCCGACGAATCGGCCGTCCACGTACAGCGCACCTTCCGGCGCGCCCGCTTCAGCGTAGAACTCGAAGCGGGGGTCAGAGATAGCGAGCTCGGGTTCGCGCACCAGGCCCAGGGCCAGGCGCGCGAGCAGGGCGCTCGCGCTTTGCAGCAAGGCCGCGACGAGGCTTCGCCCCGCTTCGGCCATCGGTGCGGGGTGTTTCCCCCACGGCAGTTCTTTCAAGCTCGACATGATGGTCTTCCTGGTATTCGAGAAGACAGCGTCGCTGTCTTCAGTTCATGGGATGTGCTTCATCTGGTTCAGTTGGCGCCGCAGTGCATTCGTGGCGCGTTGGCGTTCGGTTCGTCCGGCCGGCCGGTGCGAGCCGGCACGGCGCAGTCGCGCCGCGACCGCCATCGGATTGCGCGGGCGGGGCAGGTTGATTTCAATCTTCATGATCGGCTCCTTCGGTTGGGGACAGAAAGCAAAACGGCCCGGTGCAGTGATGCGACCCGGGCCGTTGACGAAGTCTCTTTCGAGACGCAGCATGGCTTCACCCGGGCGGTGCTCCCAGAGCACCCGGTGCGCGTCATGGTTGGCGACAATGACCAAGTCCGGCGTGTTGCCTCACGAGGGAATGTTACCCGTCGGCCGGTTGTCGTTTCGTCTCCTTCTTTGCCCCTTTGCTTCA
>JAYSMB010000491.1:0-1999 GCA_043725065.1 Burkholderiales bacterium | reverse complement strand
AGGAGGTAGACGACCGGCGTGGTCAACAGCGTGAGCAACTGGCTCGCGATCAATCCGCCGATGATCGCCACGCCGAGCGGCTGGCGCAGCTCGGCGCCGTCGCCGAAACCGATCGCCAGCGGCAAGGCGCCGAAGGCCGCGGCCAGGGTCGTCATCAGGATCGGCCGGAAGCGCAGCAGGCACGCCTCGCGCACGGCTTCGAACGGGCTCAGGCCGCGAGCCCGTTCAGCCTCGAGCGCGAAGTCGATGATCAGGATCGCGTTCTTCTTGACGATGCCGATCAGCAGGAACACGCCGATCAGGGCGATGATGGAAAAGTCCATCCTGAACATCAGCAACGCGAGGACCGCGCCGACGCCCGCCGAAGGCAGCGTCGAGAGCACCGTGATCGGGTGGATCAGGCTCTCGTAGAGGATGCCGAGCACGATGTAGATGACGACGATGGCGGCGACGATCAGCATCGCTTGCTGGCCCTGCGACTGCTGGGCGCTGAGCGCCGTACCGGCGAAGGCGCCGCGCACGTTGGTCGGCATGCCGATGTCGGCCTCGGCCTGGGTGATGGCGGCGCGCGCGTCGCCCAGCGTCGCGCCCTCGGCGAGGTTGAACGACACAGTGGTCGCGAGCTCGCTGTCCTGGTGGTTGACCGAGGTGGCGGCGGCGTTTTCGACGAAGCGCGCGACCGACGCGAGAGGTACAAGAATGGTCGCGCTGTTGCTGAGCACGTTACCGGTCGAGGCCGACTTCAGCGCCGGGTTCGCCGACACCGGGACTGTCGTGCTGCCGGTCACCGCGTTGGTCGCCGCCGCGGCTTCGACGCTGACGGCCCGACCACCGCTGTTCACCGTTCTGGTCGCGGCGACGTAGACGTCGGCCAGCGCGTTCGGACCGCGCGAGTAGGCCGGGGCCCACTCCATCACGACGTGGTACTGGTTCAGCTCGGTGTAGATGGTCGCGACCTGGCGCTGGCCGAAGGCGTCGTACAGGGCGGCGTCGATCGCGCTGGCGGAAAGGCCCAGCCGCCTGGCGCTGTCGCCATCGACCTGGACCATGGTCTGGACGCCGTTGTCCTGCTGGTCGGTATCGACCTCGGTCAACACGCCGACCTGCTTCAACTCGTCGGCGAGCTTGCGCGCCCAGGTGCGCAGGTCGGGCAGCTTGTCGCTCTTGAGCGTGTACTGGTAGGTCGAATTGCTGGCCCGGCCGCCCGAGCGAACGTCCTGCACGGTGCCGAGAAAGACCGAGAGGCCGGTGACCTGCGCCAGTTGCGGACGCAGCCGCGCGATCACGGCGTTGCCGCTCTCGGTGCGCTGCGACGAGGGCTTGAGGTTGACGAACATGAAGCCGCCACCGGCGCGCGCGCCGCCGGTGAAGCCGACGACCGTATCGACCGCCGGATCGCGGTGGATGATGTCGACCACCTGGCGCAGCTTGGCGCCCATCGCCTGCGACGAGATGCTCTGGTCGGCGCGAAGACCGCCGGCGATCTGGCCGCTGTCCTGCTGCGGGAAAAAACCCTTGGGCACGACCGAGAACAGGTAGACGTTGAGGCCCACGACGGCGATCAGGATCAGCATCACCAGCGCCTTGCTGTCGAGCGCCCAGTCGAGGCTTTGTTCGTAGCGGCGCAGCACCCACTGGTAGCCGCGCTCAGCCATTCGCGCCGGCCAGCGCGGCGGCTTGTCGCCGGCATGGCCGCCGGGCTTCAGCAGCCAGGCGCACATCATCGGCGTGGTGGTGAGCGAGATGACCAGCGAGATCATCACGGCCGCCGAGAGCGTCACGGCGAACTCGCGAAAGAGGCGCCCGGTCTGCCCGCTCATGAAGAGCAGCGGGATGAATACCGCGACCAGCGAGACGCTGATCGAGAGCACCGTAAAGCCGACCTCGCGCGCGCCGAGCAGCGCCGCCTGCATCCGGGTCATGCCGGCTTCGATGTGACGGCTGGTGTTCTCGAGCACGACGATCGCGTCGTCGACGACGAAGCCGGTCGCAACCGTCA
>JAYSMB010000490.1:0-5775 GCA_043725065.1 Burkholderiales bacterium | reverse complement strand
CACTTCGGCAAGTCGCTCGCGGCGGATCTCTGCGGCAACGACGCCTTCGCCTTCGGGCAGCATCGCGACGACCTCGCCCCAGGGATCGACGATCAGGCTGTGCCCGAAGGTGCGCCTGCCGTTCTCGTGCCGCCCGCCTTGCGCGGCGGCGATGACGTAGCACTGGTTTTCGACGGCGCGCGCGCGCAGCAGCACTTCCCAGTGCGCCGAACCGGTCGGATAGGTGAACGCCGAAGGCACACAGAGCAGATCGCAAGGCGGCTTCATCAGCGCCCGGTACAGCTCGGGAAAGCGCAGGTCGTAGCAGATGCTCAAGCCGACGCGCATCCCGGCGGCGTCAAAGGCGACCGGCTCGCTGCCGGCGCGCAGCGTGCGCCCTTCGTCGTATTGCTCGCGGCCGTTGTCGTAGCGAAAGAGGTGGATCTTGTCGTAGCGCGCGACCGGTTCGCCATTGGGCGAAAAGACCAGGTTCGCGTTCATGACGCGGCCTTCTTCGCCGCTTGCCAGCGGCAAGGTGCCGCCGACCAGCCAGACGCGATGCTGGCGCGCAGTCTCGCCGAGCATGCGCTGGATCGGCCCGTCGCCGGGCGCTTCGGCGACAGCGAGCTTGTCTCGATCGCCGCGGCCCATGAGGCAGAAGTATTCGGGCAGGACCACCAGCGCCGCGCCCTCGCCGGCGGCACGTTCGACGAGCGTGCGCGCCGCGTCGAGATTGCGTTCGACGCTGGTTGTCGAGACCATCTGCAGGGCGGCGATTTTCATGGCAATGCGGTCGTTAGCGTGGCGGTGGCGTTGACGGCTCGGCCGCGGCCGCGGGCGCCTCGATCGGGGGGGCATCGCCGAACCCGCTGCGTTCGACGCGATCGACCTTGGGATCGTCCCACGGTCCGGTGATGTGGAACTCGCGCGTGCCCGCCGCCGTCAGGGGCTTGCGCAGAAAGTACTGCGCCAAGAAGGTGCCCAGTCCCACCGCGGGATTGATGATCGCGTAAGCCAGCGAGGCCGTGCCGGCGTTGATCTCGGGCACGACGACGACGCGCAGGTCCTGGGTTTCGCGCTCGAGGTCGGCATTGCCCTCCATCAACACCACGGCGGCGGCGCCGCGCATGCGCAGGTTGTTGGTGGTTGCCACGCCCAGGCCGATTTTGACGTCGCCGGTGACGTTGTCGAACACGAAGCCCGCCTCGAACACGTCTCGAAAATCGAGCAGCAGCCGGCGCGACAGCGACTGCAGGCTGAGCACGCTGAGCAGCCGCGCCGCACCCGGCCCCGCTTTCAGGAACTGGCCGGCGTCGATCGCGACCTTGAACTGGCCCGACATCTTCGACGTGTCGGGCGAGAGCGGCGACCCCGGCCACGACACGCTGCCCACGAGCGACCCCTTGCCGCCGCGCACGACCTTGCCCATGCCGAGCCGTTCGAGCAAGGCGCCGCTGTCCACCAGCGCCAGGGTGAAATTCATCGAGGCGTGGCGCGACGTGCCCGCCGCCGGCCCCGCGCTGGCGCCCCAGGTCCCCGTCGCCGTGAGCTGCGCTTCCGGCATGACGAGGTTGAACTTCGAGAGCTGCCACTCGCGCACCCCATCGCGACCGTTCGCGGTGCGATTCGCCGCCTCGATCTCGAGCCGGCCGAGGCGCTTGCCGCGCAGTTCGAAATCCTCGACGACGATGTCGAGCGCGGGCACGCTGGCCGGTTGTTCGTCGAGCAGGCTTTCTTCGACCCGCTCGGCTTCGCCCTTGGGCAAGCTCAGGCGCGACAGCCGCGCAAAGACACGACCGGCGCCGGCCGCTGCGCCCGTCGATGCGGCAATACCGCGCCGCGCCGGCCGATATTCGATGTAGCCATCGAGCTCGTTCGAATCGACATTCGCGCGCCACAGTCCGTTCTCTTGCGACAGGCCGGCGGTGAGATTGGTGAGGCGCCGCGATCCCGCTTCGAGTTCGCCGACGTGCAGGGCGATGCTGTCCGGAACGTAGCCGGCGCCGCCGCTGGCGTCGAAGGCGAGCGGCGAGGCGCCTCGGCCGGTCTCCGCGAACAGCCGGTTCGCAGCGGCCTGCCATTCGTCGACTGCGAAGCGCTTCAGCGCGATCGTCGCGGCGACCCCCGAAGCCGGCAGGGCGATGGGTTCGGCCGCCTCGGCGGCAACAGCGGCAACCGGCTCGGTCAATCGGATCGCGCCGCGCACCACGTGCGAGGCGTCGCCCGTGCCTTCACGGATGAAGCGCGCCTGCAAGACGTTGCCGAGTTCGACCTGCAAGGTCACGCGCGGGGCGCTGCCGGCGCTCGCCGAAACAGCGTCGTCGAGCGCCGTCTGTACGCGCAGGGCGACCGGTGTTGCCGCGACCTTGCCGAGCGGATGCGGCAAGTCGATGGCGAGCCCGACCAGGTTGCTCGTCACGCCGATCTGCGGCGGGCCGCCAGCGAAGTCCAGCGTTCCGCGATAGTTCGTCTGGCCGGTGAACGATCCAGCAAGGCGCGAGAGCGAACCGAGTTCGGGCGCGTTTCGAAGCGCTTCGGCAGTGACCGTCCCCTGGCCGCTGAAGCGTTGTGCATCGCCTTTCGATCCGCCCTCGAAGGTCAACTCGCCGCCAAGGACGCGCGCGCTCGCCGCGGCGACAGTGAAGCCGCTCTGCGTGAAGTCGATGCGGCCTTTGGCGCCCGCGAGCAGGGGCGTATCGGGCGTCATGCGAACGTCGTTGCCGACGAGCGTGACGCTGCCCTTGACGCGGGACTGGCTCGCATCGTCGAGCGGAATCGCAAGAGCGAGCTTCAGGTCGGCGGCGCCGCTGGCGCTCGCGCCGGCAAGCGCCCGGCCGATCCAGCGGCCGATCGGCGTCGCGTTGACGTAGCGCAGCATGTCGGAGAGCGGGCCGTGCGCACTGCCGTCGATGTCGAGCCGGGCGTGGTCGCCGAGTTGCGGGATAACGCCGTGAAGGCGCGTCCATTCGACGCCTGCGAGGCGCGCCCGCGCATCGCGGATCTCGAGCGTCGTGCGGTCGACGACCAGCTCGCCCGAGGCGGCCGTGAACGGCGGCCAGATCACCCTGGCCGGATCCGCCAATCCCGGACTCGAGACATCGCCCGGCGCATAGGCAAAGATCAGGTCGTCGACCTTGGCGGCGATGCGGAATTCGCCGTCGCGGCTGGTTTTGCCGTTGTGGAACGGAAAGTCCCAGAGATCGCCGCGAACCCGGAACGACGCACTCTGAATCGTGCCGCCCTGGACGGCGCGGCCGACGTAGTTGCGCACCGAATCGGGCAGGCCGAGCGGAAGGTAGCGCGCGGTTCGCACGGCATGGGCGTTGGCGATCTTGCCGTCGAGCTCGAGTTCGCCCGGAAAGCGCCCGCCGCGCGCCGTGCCCGCGCCCGCGCCCGCGCCGGTTCGCCAGGTCGCGCTCAACTCGCCTTCGGCGTCGGCGTTGGCAAAGTGCGCATCGCGCACACGCGCCGTGATCTTCGGCAAGGTGCCGGGACGCGCCTCGATCGTCCAGGCGAGCTTGGCGTCGAGGCGATCGAAAGGCAGCGCCGGCTCGCCGAAGACGCCGGGAAATTCGAGCACGCCTTGCTCGATGCCGAGCCGCGCCTCGCCGCCCGCTTCGTTCGCGTCGAGCTGGAGCGTCGCATTGCGCAGCCCCGGGCGGCCCACGGCGTCGGCCCGCGCCGCGGCGCGCGCGGTGAGCGACAAGCCGGTCAGCAATCCCTTCACGCGGTAGTGCAAGGGCGCGTCGACCGGCCCGTCCCAGCGCGCGCTGAGCTGGGTGATGACGCCTTGCGGATGCACGTCGGCGAGCAGTTCGCGGAGCGCGGCGCCGAGCGGAACGCGGCCCGCGATCCCCGCCATGACGCCGACATCGAGCCGCTCGGCGGCGAACTCGCCGCTCGCCACGTCCTGGCCGTCGGGCTGGCGCCAGGCGACGTTCAGGTCGCCCTTCGGCCAGCGAATGCCGTCGCCGGTGACGAAGCCGAAGCGGCGCACGTCGACAGCGACGCGGTCGCCCTTCTTCTTCGCATCGAAGCGACCTTCGATCTGCTCGAACTCGAGCGCCTCGACGCTCTTGTCGAGGCGCAGCGTCACGGCACGCAAGGCGAGGTCGACGGTCGCGCTCTCCGGCTGGCCCTCGCGCAGCTCGAACCAGCCGCGCAACGCGCCGTCGCCCTCGCTCAGCTCGAACGGCAGCGTGACGTAGCGGCGCAGCTCGCTGACGTCGGCGCGCGGCAGGTCGGCGAACATGCTGCCGCTCCAGCGCCGCCAGTCGCCGGCGCGCGCGAACAGCGGCTGCGAGAAACGGCCACGCAGGCTGAAGCGATCGCCCCAGCCCGCGGGCGGCGTCGCGTCGAGGCGCAGCGCATGGTCGCGCAGGCCGTTGCGAACGACCAGATCGACGCCGGCGAGCACCAGAGGCGGTGCCTGGCGCTGCTCGTCGATCCAGCGCACGGTGCCGCCGCGGATCACGAACTCTTCCTGCTTGAAGAACCAGTGCGCGGCGTCGCCGCCGTCCTCGGCGGCCGAAGCGTTGCCGCCGAAGTCGAGGCCGGCAACGCGGATGTGCCCGGCAGCGTCGCGCCGGATGTCGAGGCTAGGCGCGTCGATCAGCAACTGCTCGAAGCGCGGCTCAAGGGCCAGCAGCGAGCGCGGCGAAAGCGAGGCCGAAACGTGCGGCAGGCTGAGCGCGACGCGCTGCTCGGCGTCGAGAACCAGAACGTCGTTCAATTCGAGCGCCGGCACCCAGCCGCTCGAGCGAACCACGATCGCGCCGATCTTCACGGGCGCGCCGAGCAGGCGGCTGGCACGCGCCTCGATGGGCACACGCCACTCCTCGATGTGCGGCAGAATCAACCAGTGAAGTGAGAGCCAACCTACGAACAGCGCGAGCAACGCCGCGCCGAACAGCCCGAGCAGCACGCGCGCCGCGAAGCGAAGCGGCGTCAGGCGCGACGTTCGCGTGGCACGCTTCGGCTCAGCGAGGTGAGCGTTGGAAGGATGGGAAGGCATGAAGACAGCGTTGCGCAAACCGGCAAGGCGTCAGGGGTGTGGTCGGCACGCCATCATGCGAACGAAGGCGCGGCACGGGCACGACCCGCGTCTCGCGCCGGTCGGGTCAATCTAGCACAGACGCCTGGCGACGATGAGCTCCTCCGAGATCGCCAACGCCCGCAACGCAGCGATCTCGACAGGCATTTCTCCCACGTCGTCCGCTGAGGCCGAAGCACAGATCGATAACCCAGCGCCTACCGACGCCGCGTACAGCCGCTTCGTGCAACGGATCCGACGCCGCTATCCGGAAGAGTTGACGGCGTTCGCGCCCGGACTTCCCGGCCGGACCGAGATCACCGCACTCATCGAACGACTGCGCCACCAGGGGCGCGACCTTGCCAGTGCCATGCGCGTCGCGCGTCAGTTGACGCTCGAGCGGCTGGCCGTCCTCGATATCGAAGCCAGAGCGCCACTCGCCGACGTGACGCGGACGATGACCGAGCTTGCCGAGACGACGCTCGAGTTCGCGCTCGCCCAGGCGCTCGCCGAGCAGGACGCGCGTTTCGGCGCACCCTTGAACGCGGCCGGTCGGCGCATCGACCTCTGGGTCATCGGCATGGGCAAGCTCGGCGCGCGCGAGTTGAACGTGTCGTCCGACATCGACCTGATCTACGTCTACGAGGAAGACGGCACGACCGATGGCGTGCATTCGACCAGCGCCCACGAGTATTTCTCGCAGGTCGCCCGCGGTCTCTACACGCTGATCGGCGAGGTCACCGAAGACGGCTTCGTATTCCGCG
>JAYSMB010000489.1:0-9719 GCA_043725065.1 Burkholderiales bacterium | reverse complement strand
AGGCTGAACAGGGCTCCCCATGGCAATGAACGTAGGCTCCAACAGCGGCGGTGAACCCGACGTGATGATGGACATCAACACCACGCCGCTGATCGACGTGATGCTGGTGCTGATCATCATGCTCATCATCACGATCCCGGTGCAGCTGCACTCGGTCAACCTCAACATGCCGGTCGGCAAACCGCCGCCGCCGCTGAAGGAGCCGGTCGTGGTGACAATCGACATCGACTTCGACGGCACCGTGCTGTGGAACGGCGACGCGGTTCCGAACCGTGGTGTGCTCGAGTCGCGGCTGTCGCAGGTGGCGGCGGAAGCCGACCAGGCGGAAGTGCACATCCGGCCGAACAAGCTGGTCGAATACAAGTCGGTCGCCGCCGTGCTCGCTTCGGCGCAGCGTCTGGGCGTGACCAAGCTCGGAATGGTGGGTAATGAACAGTTCGTCAAGTAGCCGGCGCGCCGGCTGCGCCGCGGTCGCTGCGGTGTGCGTCGCCTTCGCGATGGCCGGAAGTTCGGCGTGGGCGCAGGAGTCGGTTCGCCCCGAGATCGGCAAGCCGCTCCAGGCGGCGCAGGAAATGATCAAGGCGCAGCGCTTCAAGGAAGCCTTGGGCAAGGTCCGCGAAGCGGAAGCTGCGGGGCCTCGCAACGGCAACGAAACCTACCTCGTCGAGCGCATGCGCATGTCGGCCGCGGCGGGCGCTGGCGACATGGAAACCGCGTCGCGTTCCCTCGACGCGATCGGCGCGCGCATGTCCGGCCCGGACAAGCTGCGCATGGTCGAATCGATCGCCGTCGGCTACTACCGGGCCCAGCAGTATGCCAAGGCGATGCAGTGGAGCCAGCGCTACTTCCGCGAGGGCGGTACGAGCCCGGCGATCCGCACGATGCTGATCCAGAGCCAGTACCTGAGCGGCGATTTCTCCGGTGCCGCGAAAGAGCTGATGGCGGAAGTGCAGGGCGCCGAGCGAAGCGGCTCGCCCCCGCCCGAAGACCGCCTCAAGCTGCTGCTCAATGCCGCGACCCGACAAGGCGACAACAACGCCTATGTCTTCGCGATGGAAAAGCTCGTTACCTACTACCCCAAGAAGGAGTACTGGGTCGACCTGATGAGCCGCATGCAGCGCAAGTCCACTTTCTCGGACCGGCTCTCGCTCGACGCCTATCGCCTTTCGCTGGCGACGGGCAGCATGACGGCGCCGGCCGATTTCATGGAGATGGCGCAACTCGCCTTGCAAGCCGACCTGGCGACGGAAAGCAAGCAGGTCGTCGACAAGGGATTCGCTGCCGGCGTGCTCGGCGCCGGCCCCGAGGCCGAGCGGCACAAGCGCCTGCGCGATCTGGTCGTCAAGCGTCTCGCCGAAGACACCGCCTCGCGTGCGGCCGACGAGACGGCCGCCAACGCGGCGAAGACGGGCGACGCGCTCGTCGCCGTGGGCATGAACAACGTCTACAGCGGCCAGGCCGCCAAGGGCGTCGGCCTGATCCAACAAGGCATCGCCAAGGACAGCTTGAAGCGTCCCGAAGACGCCAAGCTGCACCTCGGCATCGCCCAGCTCGTCGCCGGCGACAAGGCCAAGGCGCTGGCCACTTTCAAGACCGTGCAGGGCACCGACGGCACCGCCGACCTGGCGCGCTTGTGGGCGCTGTACGCCCGCCGCAGCTCCTGACGTCGCTTCGGGGCGCGTACAGCTTCGATACAGGGCTGCTCCCTCCCCGCTTCGCTGCCCTCCCACCGAGAGGGAGGGGCCGGCCCCTCCGGGGCCGTTTTCTTGCGCTATCTCGGTGGAAGCCTTATCGCGCCGTCAAGGCGGATGACTTCGCCGTTGAGCATCTCGTTGGTGACGATCTGATGCACGAGCTTGGCGTAGTCCTCCGGAGTGCCCAAGCGGCTCGGGAAGGGCACGCTCGCGGCGAGTGCCTGCTGCAGCTCGGCCGGCATCGAGAACATCATCGGCGTGCCGAAGATGCCGGGCGCGATCGTCATGTTTCGGATGCCGTTCCTCGCCAAGTCGCGGGCGATCGGCAACGTCATGCCGACGATGCCGCCCTTGGATGCCGAGTAGGCCGCCTGTCCCATCTGGCCGTCGTAGGCGGCGACGCTCGCCGTCGAAATGAGCACGCCGCGCTCGCCGGTCGGTTCGGGCTCGTTCCTGCACATCGCTTCGGCGGCGAGGCGGATCATGTTGAAGCTGCCGATCAGGTTGACGGTGATCGTCTTTGTGAACGAGCCGAGTGGGTGCGCGCCGTCCTTGCCGACCGTCTTGATCCCCAGGGCAATGCCGGCGCAGTTGACGAGCCCGACCAGCTTGCCGAGCGCGAGCGCCGCGACCACAGCCTGCTGGCCATCGGCTTCCTGGCTCACGTCGCAACGAACGAAAGTGCCGCCGATTTCCGCGGCGACCCTCTGTCCGCGCTCGGCCTGCAGATCGGCGACGACGACCTTGGCGCCGTGCGCCGCGAGCATCCGCGCCGTGCCTTCGCCGAGCCCCGACGCGCCGCCGGTGACGATGAATACCCTGCCCTCGATCTCCACGTGCTTTCCCCTTGTCGTTCAGGACAGCGCCGCCAGCGCCCGCGCGCTGATGTCTTCGACGCTGCCGATGCCGCTGATGCGGCGATAGACCGGCGCGCCGGGCTCGCCCGATGCAGCCCAGTGCTGGTAGTACTCGACGAGCGGGCGCGTCTGCCGCGCGTAGACCTCGAGCCGCTTCGTCACCGTCTCCTCGAGATCGTCGACGCGCTGGATCAGCTCCTCGCCGGTGACGTCGTCATGTCCCGCTACTTTCGGCGGATTGAAGCGCAGGTGATAGGTGCGGCCCGAAGCGACGTGCACGCGCCGGCCGCTCATGCGCTCGACGATGGCGCTGTCGGGAACGTCGATCTCGAGTACATAGTCGAGACGGACGCCGGCAGCCTTCATCGCGTCGGCCTGCGGGAGGGTGCGCGGAAAGCCGTCGAACAGGAACCCGGCTGAGCAGTCGGGCTCCTTGATGCGTTCCTTGACGAGGCCGATGATGATGTCGTCGCTGACCAGGGCACCCGAGTCCATCACCTTCTTCGCCTCGAGTCCGAGCGGCGTGCCGGCCTTCACCGCCGAGCGGAGCATGTCGCCGGTGGAGATCTGCGGAATGCCGTAGCGCTTGCAGATCACCGTGGCCTGCGTTCCCTTGCCCGCACCGGGCGCTCCCAACAGGATGAGTCTCATGGGCGTCGTTGTCGGGTCTCGGGGCGGACGAAGAAGAAGCCATCATAGGCGGCCGAGCGATCACCGCTGCTTGCCCGTCGCTCAGGCAAAACCCGCGCCGCCGTGCGCGGCGAAAAGAGCGCGCGCCGCCTCGAGATCGTCGGGCGTGTCGATGCCGAGCCCGGGCTCGCCCGTGCCGACATGCACGGCGATGCGCTCGCCATGCCAGAGGACACGCAGCTGCTCGAGTTGCTCGACCACTTCGAGCGGGCTCGGCGCCAGCCGCGGATAGCGTTGCAGGAAGGCGGCGCGATAGGCATAGAGGCCGACGTGGCGGAGCGGCGCCGTCACGGCGTCAATGGCGCCGCCGTCGCGTGGCCAGGGGATCGGTGCGCGCGAGAAGTACAGCGCTGCGCCGCCGGCATCGAGGACGACCTTGACGATGTTGGAGTTCTGAAAATCCGCCGCGCTATGGATCGCGTGTGCCGCCGTGCTCATGACGCAGTCCGGACGCTGCGCGAGCAACTCCGCGCAGGCATCGACGAGGGCCGGCTCGATCATCGGCTCGTCGCCCTGGACGTTGACGACGATCTCGTTGGCGGGGAAGTCGAGCACCCGCGCGGCCTCGGCAAGCCGCTCGCTGCCGCTCGAATGGTGGGCACCTGTCAACACGGCGGCGACGCCGTTGGCACGGCAGGCGGCGACGATCTCGTCGTCGTCGGCTGCGACCGTGACCGAGGCTGCGCTCGACTGCGCGGCGCGGCGCGCGACGCGCACGATCATTGGCAGGCCGCCGATGTCGGCGAGCGGCTTGCGCGGCAGGCGCGTCGAGCGCAGTCGGGCCGGGATCAGGACGTGGAAGCCCAAGCGCCTGCGTGCCTAGGTGTCTGCGGGCAGGGCGCGCGCCTCGCCTTCGAGCATCACCGGAATGCCGTCCCGCACGGGGAAAGCAAGGCGGTCGGCCCGGCACACCAGCTCCTGCCGCTCCTGCAGCGGCGGCCGCCAGTGCTGCAGCGGCCCCTTGCAGATGGGGCAGACAAGCAGCTCAAGGAGGCGGGTTTCCATTGGGTTCGTGCGTCGGCAAAGGGTCGGGACGGGGCAGCTGGGCGAGCAGCGCCGTGTCGAAAGCGGGCTCGGGTCGGAAGTCTAGCGCCGCCACCCAGATGCGCGTGCCGAGACGTCGGGCGGCATCGATCTTGACCGCGTCCTTCTCGGTGATGACGACGTCGCCGGTGGTGAGCGGCCAGGGCAGCGTACGGAAGTCGTGGTGGTCGGGCAGCGCCAGCTCGGTGACGTCGAGTCCGTGCTGGCGCAACATGGCGAAGAAGCGCCCGGGTCGCGCCAGTCCGGCGGCAGCGACGACGCGCCTGCCGCGTAACGCCTCGAGTGCGACGATCGTCGGCGGTGCGCCTTGCCACCAGGCGTCGAGGGCGACGACGCCGGCCAGCGAGCGTGTGCCGACGAAGCCCGGCAACGGCGTCGTCGGCGCGTCCGCGTTGTAGAGAATCAGGCGGCCCGGCTTCGTGGCCAGCGGCAGCGGCTCGCGCAACGCGCCGGCAGGCAGCAGGCGTGCGTTGCCTGTGCCGCGCTCGTCGAATACCATGACTTCGAGGTCGCGGCCGAGGCCGAGATGCTGCAGGCCGTCGTCGCTGACCACGATGTCGACCGACGGATGCGCCTGCAGCAAGGCATGTCCGGCGGCGACCCGATCGCGGCCGACGAACACCGGAACGCCGGTGCGGCGCGCAAGCACGATGGGCTCGTCGCCGACGCTGCGGACTTCGCTGGCCGGACCGACTTCGCGCACCGAATCGTCGTCGCGACCGTAGCCGCGGGAGACGATTCCCGGTGCCCGGCCATGGCGTCGCAGCAGCTCGATGATGGCGATCGTCGCAGGTGTCTTGCCGGCGCCGCCAACCATGAGATTGCCGACGACGACCACCTGCACCGGCAGATGGTGGGTGCCGAGCCAACCGTGACGATGCAGCCAGTGTCGTGCCGCGACCAGCACGGCGAAGAGCCACGAGAGCGGCAGCAAGGCGTTGCTGGCCCAGTCGCGGCCGGCCCAGATCCGCTCGAAGCGCGGGCCGAGCCGGCTGCGCAGGTCAGCCGACGGCATAGCCGTCATGGCTAGGGTTTGGCGCCGCCGGCCGACGACTGGGTCGCGAAAGTCAGCTTGGCGATGCCGGCGCGCCGTGCCGCGTCCATCACGTTGATGACGCTCTGGTGCGCCGCCGTCGCATCCGCCGAGACGATCAGGATCATCTCGCTCGAGCCGCCGGCGGCGGTGGCGAGCTCGGCGGCGAGGACATCGACGCTGCGCCCGTCGACGAGCTTGCGGTTCACGGCATAGCGTCCGTCAGCGGAAACTGAGACGATGATCTCGTGGGGTCGGTCGCGCGCCTGATCTGCGTCGGCCACGGGCAGGGCGACCTGCAGCTCGGTGAACTTCGAGTACGTGGTCGAAAGCATCAGGAAGATGAGGATGACGAGCAGCACGTCGATGAACGGGATCAGGTTGATCTCGGGCTCTTCGGGATGCGGCCGGCGAAAGTTCATGGGTGGGACGGCGACCGGCCTTCCTAGGCCGGGCGAGGCATCGCGAAGCGCATCAGGTGCGGCACGAGCCGGTTCGCGGCCTGCTCCATGTCCAGCGCATAGGCGTCGACGACACTGCGAAAATAGCGGTAGAACATGAGCGTCGGGATGGCGATCATCAGTCCGAAGGCCGTGTTGTAGAGCGCCACCGAAATGCCGTGCGCGAGCAGCGCGGGGTTGTTGCCGCCAGTCGGCGCCTGCGAGCCGAAGATCTCGATCATGCCGATGACCGTGCCCATGAGACCGAGCAGCGGCGCCGCCGAGGCGATCGTGCCAAGCGCGCTGAGGTAGCGCTCGAGCCGGTGCACGGCGGCGCGGCCAGCCGACTCAAAGGCGTGACGCAAAGCGATCTCCGTGATTCGCGGTTCGGCGATGACGGAGCGCAGGCCGGCTGCCAGCACAGCACCGAGCACCGAGTTCTCGGCGAGCTTGTTGACGACGTCGGAGGCGGGCAAATGGGCCCGTGTCACTGAAATCACTTCATCGAGCAATCGCGGCGGCGCGACGCGCACGGTTCGCAGGTTCGTCAGTCGCTCGATGATCAAGGCCAGTGCCGCGATCGAGCAGATCAGCAGCGGCCAGATCGGCCATCCGGCCGCTTGTATTATCGAAAGCAATAGGGACCTTTCCTGCGGCCGCTTCTGGCGACCGGCATGATTCCGCTGCGCGCGGATTATGGCGTGGTGCCGGTGCTCGATGCGGCCTCGACGTTACGGCATGCAAATGACGCGCCAAAAGTCGCGGCGACGATGCGGAAAGTCGTCCACCGCCGCCGTGGACAACTTTGTGGACAACCCTGGTGCGGCGGGCTGTCGCGTGAGCATCGGCGCGCTGCGGATTGGATTGCTGAACTTTTGAGCATAAAAAAGTTGATGGTTATCAAGGACTTGCATCATCGTCGTGCGGCGCTCCGGGGCATCTCGCCACGCCAGGCCAATAACGGCGCGGCTGTGGAGTTGTGGCACCGCGCCAGCCGTGGGTTTGCCGATGAATGAGTTGGCAGCGGCCCTACCGGGGCGCATGGTGTGGAGCGTCTCCACGCTCATCGCCGCCGTCGCTGAGATGGTGGAATCGGGCTTTGCCGCCTGCACGGTGCGCGGCGAGATTTCGGGCTTTTCGCGCGCGACGAGTGGCCATTGCTACTTCAACCTGAAGGACCCACAAGGCGGCACTGCCTTGCGCTGTGCGATGTTCCGTCGCGCAGCGCAACTGTCGGCCTTCCTGCCGCGCGAAGGCGACGCGGTTGAGCTGCGTGGCCGGCTCGCGGTTTACGAGCCGCGCGGCGAGCTGCAGTTCGTGGTCGAGGCGATGATCAAGAGCGGCGCCGGCGCGCTCTACGAGCGCTTCCTGCAGCTGAAGGCGAAGCTCGACGCACAAGGCCTGTTCGATGCGGCGGCCAAGCGCAGCCTTCCGGCGTACCCACAGTCCGTTGGCATCGTCACGTCGCTCGCCGGCGCGGCCCTGCATGACGTCGCCACGACCCTGGCTCGACGCTCGCCGCACGTCCGCGTCGTCGTTTACCCGAGCCCCGTGCAGGGCACGGACGCGCCTGCCGCGTTGTGCCAGGCGATCGCTGCGGCGGCAACGCGCAACGAAGTCGAGGTGCTGATCGTCTGCCGCGGCGGCGGCTCGCTCGAGGACCTGTGGGCCTTCAACGAGGAGGCCGTGGTGCGAGCGATCCGATCTGCGCCGATGCCGGTGGTGAGCGGCGTCGGCCACGAGACCGATGTCACCCTGGCCGACCTCGCGGCCGACCTTCGTGCAGCGACTCCGACTGCCGCGGCCGAGCTTGTCGCACCGGCCGCCGCACCGGCCCGCGAAGCGCTGGAAGTCTGCGAGGTCGCGCTCGGCCGGCGCATGTTCGCGGCGATGGAGCGCGAGGCACAGCGCCTCGACCGAATCGCCCAGCGTCTGGCGCGGCCGAGCGAAGGCCTGGCCCGGCGCGGCTATGGGCTCGATCTGCTGTCGCGGCGGCTTGCCGCAGCGGCTGGTCGCGACCTGGCGACGCGGCGCGCGGCCAGCGATGCAGCGGCGGCCCGAGTCCAGGGGATGCTCTCGCGGGCCCTGACGCGGCATGGGAGCCGGGTCGACGCCGCGGCGATCCGCCTCGACGCCACCGACCCGCGCCGGGTTCTTGCGCGGGGCTATGCGCTGCTTGTCGACGCGGGCGGGCATCCGGTGTCGTCAGTGGCGCAGATTCGCCTGGGCGATGGGCTCGTCGCGACGCTTCACGACGGTCTGGCTGGCGTCGATGTCAGGTCGATCTCGCCCGTGGCGTCGTCGGGTTGACCACTCCTCGGTGGCGAGAAGCGCGGGCACGCCGAGCGCGGCACTCTCGAGCTGCCTACAATCTTCGGCGAAGCCCACCCGTTCGCAAAGAGGAAAGTCATGGAACACACATTGCCCCCCCTGCCGTATGCGATGGACGCACTCGCGCCAAGCCTCAGCAAAGAGACGCTCGAGTACCACTACGGCAAGCATCACAAGGCCTACGTCGACAACCTGAACAACCTGCAAAAGGGAACCGATTTCGAGACGATGGCGCTCGAGGACATCGTCAAGAAGGCGACCGGCGGCATCTACAACAACGCGGCCCAGATCTGGAACCACACTTTCTTCTGGAGCTGCATGAAGCCAACCGGGGGCGGTGAGCCCTCCGGCGATCTCGCCGCGGCAATCAAGGCCAAGTGGGGCACGTACGCGGCCTTCAAGGAAGCGTTCCAGAAGAGCGCGGTCGGCAACTTCGGCTCCGGCTGGACCTGGCTGGTGAAGAAGACCGACGGCAGCGTCGACATCGTCAACATGGGCGCCGCGGGCACGCCGCTCACCACGGCCGACAAGGCCCTGCTGACGATCGACGTCTGGGAGCACGCCTACTACATCGACTACCGCAACGCGCGGCCGAAGTGGGCCGAGACCTTTCTCGGCGCGCTCGTGAACTGGGACTTCGTCGCGAAGAACTTCGCCTGAGGTCGCACGATCTCCGCCCGCGAGGGCGGAGCTTCAGCGCACCGCGGGCAGGCCTTTCAGCCTGGAGCCCGGCTTGATGCCGCGCTTGGCGAACCAGCCGTCGTTCATTTCGAGGACGAAGCGCACGGGCTTTTCCGAGCAGTGGCCGTCGAGCGTCCGCGGCTTCATGTGCTCGATGTTGATGATCGCCCCGTCGTCGGCGACGAAAGCGGCGTCGAGCGGAATCAGCGTGTTCTTCATCCAGAAGCATTGCTGACCGGGGCGCTCGAAGGCGAACAACATGCCTTCGTTGGCGCCCATCACGGGGCGAAACATCAGCCCGATCTCGCGCTGCTCGGCCGTTTGCGCGAATTCGGCGTCGATGTTGTGGATGCCGGCGTTGAGGCGGATTTTGGGCAGCGACTGGGACCCGTCCTGGCCAGCGGCACTCGACGCGAAGCACAAGCAGGCGAGGCCCGCGACGAGGGCCCGGAGTTTCTCATTCATCGATGTTCTTCCGACTTAGAATTTCGGGCTGCATTCCACCACGGCGAACCCAGCGGAGATCCATTTTCATGTATCAGCACATCAAGGTGCCCGAAGGCGGGCAAAAGATCAAGGTCAACGCCGATTTCTCGCTGGTGACGCCCGACCAGCCGATCATCCCCTTCATCGAGGGCGACGGCACCGGCGCCGACATCACGCCGGTCATGATCAAGGTGGTCGACGCGGCGGTCGCCAAGGCCTACGGCGGCAAGAAGAAGATTCACTGGATGGAGGTCTACGCCGGCGAGAAGTCGACCCGCGTCTACGGCCCCGACGTCTGGCTGCCCGACGAGACCCTCGAAGCGGTGAAGGAATACGTCGTCTCGATCAAGGGGCCGCTGACGACGCCGGTGGGCGGCGGCATCCGCTCGCTCAACGTCGCCATGCGCCAGCAACTCGACCTCTACGTGTGCCTGCGGCCGATCCAGTACTTCAAGGGCGTGCC
>JAYSMB010000488.1:0-4339 GCA_043725065.1 Burkholderiales bacterium | reverse complement strand
CCAGCGTCGCCGACATGGCGGCCGAGCCCGGCCAGCTCAACCGCCACCTCTACGCGATTGGCGCGGCGCTGCGCCCGCACTTACCTGCACGTCGTGTGGAACGATTCGGCTTTGGCGCCGGGCGATCTGGAGCGTGCCGAAGCGCTCCTTCGCTACGGCGATCCGTTTGTCGCCGACGAGCGCGGAGGCGAATCGCTGATCGTCGCGCCGCGCCTGGGCACCGTCTCGCCCTGGGCGTCCAAAGCGACCGATATCGCGCGCAATTGCGGCCTTGCGTTGCATCGCGTCGAGCGTGTCACCGAGTTTTATCTCGCCCTCAAACGCGGCTTGCTCGGCGTCGGCAAGCCGCTGGCCGTTGACGAGCGCGCGTCGATCGCCGCGCTGCTGCATGACCGAATGACCGAAAGCGTGCTCGACGATCGCGACGCGATCGCGCACCTCTTCGACGAGAGGAATGCCGAGCCGAGCGCGCCGGTCGAGATCCACGACCACGGTGAAGGCCTGGAACGCGCCAATCGCGAGTTCGGTTTCGCACTGTCCGAAGAAGAACTCGCCTATCTGCGCCGGTCGTTCATCGAGATCGGCCGCGCGCCCACCGACGTCGAACTCATGATGTTCGCGCAGGCGAACAGCGAGCACTGCCGGCACAAGATCTTCAACGCCGACTTCACCATCGACGGCGAAGTGCAGCAGCGCTCGATGTTCGCGATGATCCGCAACACCCATGCGCTGGCGCCGCAGCACACGATCGTCGCCTACAGCGACAACTCGTCGGTGATGGAAGGCGGCGAGATCGAGCGCTGGCGGCCGGAAGGCCCGACCACCGCAATGCCTTACCGCGCGAGCCGGGAGTCGGTGCACGTGCTGATGAAGGTGGAGACGCACAACCACCCAACCGCGATTTCGCCCTTTCCCGGCGCCTCGACCGGCGCCGGCGGCGAGATTCGCGACGAAGGCGCGACCGGGCGCGGCTCCAGGCCGAAGGCCGCGCTCACCGGCTTCACCGTCTCGAACCTGCATTTGCCCGGCACCGACGAGCCCTGGGAGCGCGAGCGCTACGGCAAGCCCGAGCACATCGCGAGCGCCCTTCAGATCATGATTGACGGCCCGCTTGGCGGCGCCGCGTTCAACAACGAGTTCGGGCGGCCCAACCTGAACGGCTACTTCCGCGTCTACGAACAGACGGTGGCCGGCCAGCGCCGCGGCTATCACAAGCCGATCATGATCGCCGGCGGACTCGGCGCGATCGCGGCGATGCAGACGCACAAGCTCGAGTTTCCCGCCGGCACGCTGCTCGTGCAATTGGGCGGTCCGGGCATGCGCATCGGCATGGGCGGGGGCGCCGCGAGCTCGATGGTTGCCGGCGCCAACGCGGCCAAGCTCGACTTCGATTCGGTGCAGCGCGGCAACCCCGAGATCCAGCGCCGCGCGCAGGAGGTGATCAACCATTGCCAGTCGCTGGGCGAGAACAACCCGATCCTGGCGATCCACGACGTCGGCGCGGGTGGCTTGTCGAATGCCTTTCCTGAACTCGTCGACGGCGCGCATCGCGGCGGCGAGTTCGAGCGCGGCGCGATTCCGGTCGAAGAGAGCGGCCTGGCGCCGAAAGAGATCTGGTGCAACGAGAGCCAGGAGCGCTATGCGATCGCGCTTGATGTTGCTTCGCTGTCGATGTTTCGCGAGATCTGCGAGCGCGAGCGCTGTCCGTTCGCAGTGGTCGGCGTGGCGACGGAGAAGCGGCAACTGGTTCTGCGCAACGACCCTCACCCCCGCCCTCTCCCGCAAGCGGGCGAGGGTGACGCGCTGGCCCCTCTCCCGCGTGCGGGAGAGGGTTGGGGTGAGGGTGGTCGAGACATCGACATGCCCATGGACGTCCTTCTCGGCAAGCCGCCGAAAATGCATCGCGACGTCCACCGGCGCAACGTCGACCTGGCCGGCCTCGACCTCACCGGCGTCGAACTCAAGACCGTTGCCTTCGACGTACTCCGTCATCCCACCGTCGCCAGCAAGCGCTTTCTGATCACGATCGGTGACCGCACCGTCGGCGGCCTTTCGAGCCGTGACCCGATGGTCGGACCGTGGCAGGTGCCGGTGGCCGACTGCGCGATCACGCTCGCCGACTACAACGGCTTTCGCGGCGAGGCGATGGCGATGGGCGAGCGCACGCCGCTCGCCGCGCTCGACGCGCCGGCCTCCGGCCGCATGGCGGTCGGCGAGGCCATCACCAACCTGTTGGCAGCGCCGATCGAGCTCGAGCGAGTGAAGCTGAGCTGCAACTGGATGGCGGCTTGCAGCGACGACCTGGCCGCGCCTGGCGACGATGCCGCGCTTTACGACACGGTCAAGGCCGTCGGCATGGAGCTCTGCCCCGCGCTTGGTATCAGCGTGCCCGTCGGCAAGGACAGCCTCTCGATGCGTACCCGCTGGCGCGACGATGCCAACGAAGCGAAGCAGGTCACGGCGCCGGTGAGTCTGATCGTCAGCGCCTTCGCCACCCTGGCCGACGTTCGCGCCGCCTCGACGCCGCAACTGCTGCCCGGCGACACGACGCTGATCCTGATCGACCTCGGCCAGGGCCGCATGCGCATGGGTGGTTCGATGCTCGCGCAGGTGCTCGGCCAGTTCGGCAACGTCGTGCCCGACCTCGACGAGCCTGCCCAACTGAAGGCGCTGGTCGATGCGATCACCCGGCTTCGCGACGCCGGCCTGGTGCTCGCGTACCACGACCGCAGCGATGGCGGCCTGTGGGCGACGATGTGCGAGATGGCCTTCGCCGGCCGCCTTGGTGTGAGCCTGAACGTCGACATGCTGGTGACCGAAGGCGACGGCATCGTCGACAGTCGCGCCGAATACGGGGACTCGAAGAACTGGGCCACGCAGGTGAGCGCGCGCCGCGAGGAGCTGACCTTGCGCGCACTCTTCAACGAGGAACTCGGCGCCGTCATCCAGGTGCCGACGGCCCGTCGCGACGAGGCGCTGCAGACCTTGCGCGCCTGCGGCCTCGGCCGGCACAGCCATGCGATCGGCAAGACCAACGGCAAAGGCATCGTCGAGGTGTGGCGCGACGCGAAGTCGGTATTCGGCGCGCCGCTGCGCGATCTGCATCAGACCTGGGACGAGGTGAGCTGGCGCATCGCCCGCCTGCGCGACAACCCGGCTTGCGCCGACCAGGAGCACGAAGCAGCGGGCCGAGCCGACGACCCGGGCCTGCACGTCCACGTCGTCGATCCCGTCCCCGCGATCACCCTCTTTCGCGAGCGGGAGAGGGCCGGGGTGAGGGCCGCCGCGGCCCGCCCCAAAGTCGCAGTCCTGCGCGAACAAGGCGTCAACAGCCACGTCGAACTCAGCTACGCGATGGACCAGGCCGGCTTCGACACCTACGACGTGCACATGACCGACCTGCAGGCCGGCCGCGCACGGCTCGACGCGTTCCAGGGTTTCGTCGCCTGCGGCGGCTTCAGCTACGGCGACACTTTGGGTGCGGGCGAGGGCTGGGCCCGTTCGATCCTGTTCAACCCGCTGCTGGCCGACCAGTTCGCCAGCTTCTTCGCCCGGCTCGACGTGTTCGCCCTCGGCGTCTGCAACGGCTGCCAGATGCTGGCCGCGCTGGCCGCGATGATTCCCGGTGCCGAGGCCTGGCCGCGCTTCACGCGCAACAAGAGCGAGCAGTTCGAAGCGCGGCTGAGCCTCGTCGAAGTGCTGCCATCACCCTCGATTTTCTTCAGCGACCTGACCGGCAGCCGCATCCCGATCGCGGTGGCGCATGGCGAAGGCTTCGCCGACTTCTCGCAGCGCGGCGATGCGGGCAAGGTGCATGCGGCGATGCGTTTCGTCGATCATCACGGCCAGCCGACCGACGCCTATCCCGCCAACCCCAACGGCAGCCCGGGCGGACTGACGGCGGTGACCACCGCCGATGGCCGCTACAGCGCGCTCATGCCGCATCCGGAGCGCGTGTTCCGCAATGTCCAGATGAGTTGGACCTCGGGCGATCGGAGCGAGCGAAGTCCGTGGATGCGGATGTTCGAGAGCGCGCGGCGACGGCTGGGTTAGTGCCTGATACGACGCTATTTGCCCGGGATGCGCACGCCCCGCGCCGGCCCGAGGTGCACGCCGCTGTCGAGCAGCAACAACTCGCCGGTAACGACGCGCGCGCCGTCGACGAGCCACAGCACGGCCTCGGCCACGTCTTGCGGACCGCAGGCGCGGCCCAGCGGAGCGAGGGCTTCGTAGCCGGCCTTGACCTTGTCGTAGCCCTCCTGGCCGATGCCGTCGACGAACCAGCGCGTGGTGATGAGCCCGGGGCAGACGGCATTGACACGCACCTCGGGCGCCATGG
>JAYSMB010000487.1:0-2723 GCA_043725065.1 Burkholderiales bacterium | reverse complement strand
CAGTACCTCGACGAACTCGATGGCACGCGGATATTTGTAGGCGGCGAGCTTTTCCTTGACGAAGGCTTTCAATTCGCCGTCGCTGACCGAAGCGCCTTGCTTGGTCACGACGAAGGCCTTGGTCTTGGTCAGCCCTTCGGCGTCTTCGGTGCCGATCACCGCGCATTCCAGCACGGCCGGGTGCCGCATCAAGGTGGCTTCAACCTCGAACGGCGAGACCCAGATGCCGCTGACCTTGAGCATGTCGTCGCTGCGGCCGGAGTAGGTGTAGTAGCCGTCGCCGTCGCGCACGTACTTGTCGCCGCTGCGCGTCCAGCCGCCCTGGAAGGTCTCGCGCGACTTTTCGCGGTCGCCCCAGTACATGAGCGCCGCGCTCGGGCCCTTGATGAAAAGGTCGCCGACCTCGCCGTCGGCCACCGGCCGGCCGTCTTCGCCACGCAGCTCGATCTCGTAGCCTTCGACCGGTTTGCCGGTGGTGCCGTAGCGGACATCGCCGGGGCGATTGGAAAGAAAGACGTGCAGCATCTCGGTCGAGCCGATGCCGTCGATGATCGCGCAGCCGAAGTGGCGCTCGAAGCGGTGGCCGATCTCGGACGGCAAGGCTTCCCCAGCTGACGAGCACATGCGCAAGCCGACCGCGTCGCGCGATGGCAGCGACGGCGAGGCGAGCATGCCGGCAAAGCCGGTAGGCGCGCCGAAGAACACCGTCGGCTTGAGCGGCGTATCGGTCACTGCGGCAACGGCGGCGCCGGTCCAGCGCTTGAACACCGCGTCCGGTGTCGGCCGCTCGGCCATCAGGATGACGCTGGCGCCGACCGACAGCGGAAAGGTCAGGCCGTTGCCCAGGCCATAGGCGAAGTACAGCTTGGCGGCCGAGAAGCAGACGTCCGTTTCGGTCAGGCCGAGCACCCGCTTGCCGTACAGCTCGGTCGTCCACCAGGCGTTGGCATGCGTGTGCACCGTGCCCTTGGGTTTGCCGGTCGAGCCCGAGGAATAGAGCCAGAAAGCGGCGTCGTCGCCGCGGGTGGCGGCGGCGTCGACGAGCGGCTGCGACGCCCGCACCAGCGCGTCGAACGAGAGCGAGCCCTCGGGCAGCGTGGCGCTCGCGCCAGCGACGATCATCGGGCCCACCTCGTGTCCGCCCACGGCCATCGCTGCGGCGAGCGTCGGCGCCAGCGACGACGAGACGATCGCCGCCTGGGCCCGGCTGTGCTTCAACATGTAGGCGTAGTCGGCGACGGTGAGCAGGCTATTGACGGCGACCGGCACGACGCCGGCGTAGAGGCAACCGAGAAACGCCACCGGCCACTCGTTCGAGTCGAGCATCAGCAGCAGCACGCGCTCCTCGCGGCGCAGGCCGAGGCCGAGCAAGCCGCTCGCAAAGCGTCGCGCGCACTCGGTAAGCTGGCCATAGCTGAGGCTCGCCCGATCGTCGACGAACGCGAGCTTGTCCGGCCGCGCTGCGTTGGCCTCGAACAGGTGGCGCGCGAAGTTCAGCGAGTCGGGCGGCGAAATCATGGAAGTGCGTCTCCTGACGACGCACTATACTGCATGAATGGTAACCTCCGACAAGGATCCTTTCCTGCTTGCTCTTGGCGAACGCGTGCGCTTGCTGCGCGCGCGGCGCGGCCTCACGCGCAAGTCGGTGGCGATCGCCTCGGGGGTCTCGGAAAGGCATCTCGCCAACCTCGAATACGGTATCGGCAATGCCTCGATCCTGGTCCTGCAGCTGGTCGCCACCGCGCTCGACTGCGCGCTTGCCGAACTGGTCGGCGACGTCACGACAAGCTCGCCGGAGTGGCTGATGTTGCGCGAGCTTCTGCGCGGCCGCAGCGACCCCGAGCTGCGCCGCGGCCGGCTCGCACTGGCCGGCCTGTACGGCGTGGCCGGCGGCGACGCGGCGCGTGGCCGGCGCATCGGCCTGGTCGGCCTGCGCGGCGCCGGCAAATCGACCCTGGGCCGGCAACTGGCCGAAGCGCTCGAGATTCCTTTCGTCGAGCTGAGCCGAGAGGTCGAGCGTGTCGCCGGCTGCAGCATCCGCGAGATCCACGACCTCTATGGAACGAATGCCTACCGCCGCTACGAGCGGCGCGCTCTCGACGAGACCTTGCGCCTGCATGCCGACGCGGTGATCGCGACCCCGGGCGGCATCGTCGCGGAGCCCGCGACCTTCAACGCGCTGCTCGAATCGTGCACCACCATCTGGCTGCGGGCCTCGCCCGAAGAGCACATGGCGCGCGTCGCCGCGCAAGGCGACACGCGGCCGATGGCGGCGAGCCGCGAAGCGATGGCCGACCTGCGCCGCATCCTGAGCGGCCGCGCCGCGTTCTACGCCAAGGCCGACGCCGTGCTGGATACCTCGGGCAAGAGCGAGGACGAAAGCCTGCGCGCGCTGACGGCCCTCGCAGGAGAGTTGCTCGGCGGCGCGCCGGCGGCAAAAGCGGCGCCGCGCAAGCGCATGAATCAAACTGCACGTGTTGGTTGACATGCGAGACTAACATGCATTATTATGCACTAACCGATTCGCGCCGCTGAGGAGATTCCGAATGAAAACGATCACTTCACCGGCCCCGGTCGACTACCGCACCGACCCGTCGCAATACCGACACTGGAAGCTCTCGGCCGAAGGTTCGCTTGCGAGGCTGACCCTCGACATCGCCGAAGACGCTGGCGTTCGCCCCGGCTACAAGCTCAAGCTCAACAGCTACGACCTCGGCGTCGAC
>JAYSMB010000486.1:0-4936 GCA_043725065.1 Burkholderiales bacterium | reverse complement strand
GCACGGCATCGGCGTCGCTCAGGGTGCTCGCGGCGCGCGCCAGCATGGCAGCGTCGAGCGCCGGCGCGTCGGTGCCGATCATCACGGCGCGCCGGCCATCCACCAGCCAGCGCTCGAAGGCCCGCGCCATGCGCGCGCCGAGGTCGCCCTCGCCCTGGTCGGACAGCTCGATGCCGGCGGTGTCGGCGTGGCGCACGAAGGCCGGATGGGCCCGGTCGGGAGTGCAGCAGAGGTCGACCGGGCCGACGTCGGCGGCGACGGCGACGGCCTGAGCGACGGTGGCGTGCAACAGCCGCTCGGCCAGTGCTGCGGCCCGTTCGGCACCGAGCGCCGGGACCAGGCGGGTCTTGGCGAAGCCGGCGACCGGCGCCTTCGCCATCACGATGACTGCCGTCGCCGCGCTCACCAGTGCACCCTTCGCGCTGCGCGCCGTCCCGCCAAGCGGGAGGAGCCAACTTTCGGGCGGCCGGGCGGATGGCTCATCGATACGCCCTCGCCAGATCGTCGGCCGCGGCGCCGCGCCAGTAGCGCCAGCGCAGCCGCCACATCAGCACGATCGTGCGCCAGACGCCACGGTTTTCCCAGCGGCGCCCCGAGGTCACGACGCGCTCGCGCAGGCAGGCGGGCGGTGCGCACGCACGCAGGCGGCGCGAGAGCTCGATGTCCTCCATCAGTGGCTGGTCCGGGAAGCCGCCGACGCGCTCGAACAAATCGCGGCGGACGAACATCGCCTGGTCGCCAGTCGCGATTCCCGTCAGCCGGGAGCGTACGTTCATCAGCGCTGCGACGACGGCCAGCATCGGCGAACGTCCCTCGATTCGGACATTGAATCGCCCCCATGCCGCGCCGTGCGCGACGGCGCTCGCGATTCGCTCGACGCCTAGCGGCGGCAGCCGCGTGTCGGCATGCAGAAACAGCAGCACGTCGCCGTGTGCGTGCTTCGCTCCGGCATTCATCTGTCGCGCCCGGCCGCGCGGTCCGACGATCGCCATATCGGCGCGATCACGGCTGATCGCCAGCGTCTCATCGCCGCTGCCACCGTCGACGACGATCACCTCGTGGCCGAGGCCGCGCGGCGTGGCGAGCGCGTCCAGCGTCGCCGCGATGGCTTCGGCCTCGTCGAGCACCGGCACGATGATCGAGAGCCGCAGGGTCCGGCGACCCGCGGACAGCGTCGCATCGGGTCGTGCCGTCATCCGCGTTCCCAGGCGTGATAGCGGCGGGCCCAGGCCAGCAACCGCCTCGGCGCGTGCGCGCTCCTCCACATGCCGGCCACGTACCTGCCGGCTTCGCTCAGCGTCGGGTAGGTGTGGATCGTGCCGAGGATCTTGTTCAGCCCCAGACCGTGCTTCATCGCCAGCACGTATTCGGCGAGCAGATCGCCGGCATGCGCGCCGACGATCGTGACGCCGAGGATCCGGTCCTTGCCCGGAACGGTGAGAACCTGGACGAAACCTTCCGTCGCGTCATCGGTGATCGCGCGGTCCAGCTCCTTCATCGGAAAGCGCGTGATCTCGAAGGCGACCTTCCGCTCTTTCGCTTCGGTCTCCGAGAGGCCCACCCGCGCGACCTCGGGGTCGGTGAAGGTGGCCCACGGGATCACCGAGTAGTCGGCCTTGAAGCGCTTGAAGCGGCCGAACAGCGCATTGACGGCGGCGTACCAGGCCTGGTGCGCCGCGACATGGGTCAACTGGAAGGGACCGGCGACGTCACCCACCGCGTAGATGTTCGGGAAGAGCGTTTGCAAATAGGCATCGGTCTCGATCGTGTTCTTCTTGTCGACCAGCGGGATGCCGAGCTCTTCGAGGCCATAGCCTTCCACGCGCGGGCTGCGCCCGACTGCGCACAGGAGCTGGTCGAACTCGATCGTGCTCTCGACCTCACCGCGCTTGACGATCAGTCGCTTGGCATCACCGTCGCGCTCGCATCGAGTCGCCTGGTGACCTGTCAGCAGGGTCACGCCGTCGGCCTCGAGCGCCGCAGCGACAAGCGACGCGGCGGCGTCGTCTTCACGCAGCATCACCCGTGGCGCCATCTCGACCTGCGTGACCTTCGAGCCGAGCCGCGCAAAAGTCTGCGCGAGCTCGCAGCCGACCGGCCCGCCGCCCAGCACGACCAGGCGCCCGGGCAGCGCCGTCAAGCCCCAAACCGTGTCCGACGTGAGGTAGCCGACATCGTCCAGACCCGGGATCGGCGGCACGGTCGGGCTCGCCCCGGCGGCGATGACGATGCTGCGCGTCGTCAGCGTCTTCCGGCCTTCGGCGGTGACGACCTCGATCGTCCACGGCGACGTGACCCGGGCCGCCCCCCGAGCGACGTCGACACCGAGATCGGTGTAGCGCTCGACCGAATCGTGCGGCGCGATAGCGGCGATGACGCGCTGCACGCGCGCCATCGCGGCGGCGAAATCGATGCTCGCGCCGTGGCACGTCACGCCCAGCGCGCCGCCGTCACGGATCTCCTTGACCAGCCGGGCCGAGCGGATCAGCGCCTTGCTGGGCACGCAGCCGAAGTTCAGGCAGTCGCCTCCCATCCTGTGGGCCTCGACGAGCGTGATTTTCGCCTTGACCGCCGCGGCGACATAGGCCGTGACCAGCCCGCCGGCGCCGGCTCCGATCACGACCAGGTTGCGGTCGAATCGCTGCGGCCGGGTCCACTTGGCGTAGACCTTGCGCTGCCTCGACATGCCGACGACGGCCTTGCCGACCCATGGCAGGAGGCCCAGCAGCACGAAGCTGAGCAACAGGACGGGCGACAGGATGTCGGTCGGGCTTTCAATGCTCGCGAGCTGCGTTCCTGCGTTGACATAGACGGCGGTAGCGGGGAGCGCGCCGAGCTGGGTGACCCAGTAGAAGCGGATGGCGCCGATCGAGGTCAGCGCGCTCAGCAGGTTGACGAGGAAGAACGGGAACACCGGCACCAGGCGTAGCGTCAACAGGTAGAAAGCGCCATCACGTCGCATGCCGTCGTCGATCGGTGCCAGGCGCTTGCCGAAATGCTTCTGCACCGTATCGCGAAGCAGATAGCGCGCGATCAAAAAGGCGAGCAACGCGCCGACGCTGGCCGCGAAGGAGACGATCAGCACCCCGACGATGACACCGAACAGCGCGCCCGCGGCCAGGGTCAGGATCGTCGCTCCGGGGATGGAGAGTGCAACCGCCAGGACGTAGATCGCGAAGAACGTGGCCAGGGTGGCCACGGGCTGTCGTTGGTAGAGCGCCAGCAGGCCATCGCGGCTCGACTTCAGCGATTCCAGCGTGAGCACGCGCCCGAGGTCGAAGTAGAAGTAGATCCCGACCGCCAGCGATGCGAGCAGGAGCGCGCCGATCCACAGGCCGCGCCGGTCTGCGAAAGGTGTCACGCGGCGCGCACCGCGGCTTCCGGCGTCGCTTCGGCCTCGAGCGCACCGCCGCAGCTGCTGCCCTGCCCGGCCGTGCAGCCATAGCAGTGGTCGGCGGCCCGGATCGGTCCTGCCGTGGCGTCGTGCGCCAGAAGGTCGCGCAGGTGAGGTCGCGTGGCGCCGTTCAAACGCGCGCGCAGACCCAGCATCTGGTTGAAGTCGCAGTCGTAGAGGTCCCCTTGCCAGTCGACGCTGAGCATCGATCGGCACATCACGGTGTCCAGGTTCTCGGCGCGGTAGGCGCCCTTGAGCAATGCCATGTAGGTTTGGAACGTGCCTTTGGAGACCAGCGTGCTGCCGAAGCGCTGGATCGGCATGTTCGTCAGCGCGAACAGGTGATTGAAGCGGATGCCGAAGTGCTCGCCAAGCTCGCGCTTGTAGTCCGCCTCCAGGGCCACCTGGGGTGGCGGCAAGGAGGCGCCCTGCGGGTTGTAGACGAGGTTGAGCACCAGACCCGAGCCGTCCAGGCCATAGCCGAGCGTGTTGAGCTCCCGAAGACCGGCGATGCTGCGGTCGAACACGCCTTCGCCACGCTGGCGGTCGACGTTGGCCACGGAATAACAAGGCAGGGAGGCGACGACTTCGACCCGCTCAGCGGCGAGGAACGCCGCGAGATCTTCCTGCCCGGGCTCGGAGAGGATGGTGAGGTTGCAGCGGTCTATCACCCGGACGCCCTGCGCCCGCGCCGAGCCGACCAGGCGACGAAAGTGCTCGTTGAGCTCGGGCGCGCCGCCGGTGAGGTCGAGCGTCCGGATATGTCTGGCACGAAGAACCGCAAGCACGAGATCCACCAACTCGCCGTTCATCATCTCGGTGCGGCTCGGCCCGGCATTGACGTGGCAATGCAGGCAACTCTGATTGCATTTGTAGCCGAGATTGACTTGCAGCGTCTCCAGCGCCGAACGGGACAACCGAGGAAAATCCGTTCTGGCAAGCAGGTGAAGTGTTTGGTGCATAAGCCGTCGTGTCGGTCCCGGCGGTTGCGTTTGCGCCGCTCCTTCTCTAGTTCGTCACCTCTGTGCCATAGGTTACATCCCCTGTCGAGATTCGCGTTCCGGTCGCGCGTTCCAGTCAGGCGGACTTCTGCCCGATCTCGAAATTCGCCAGCTTTTCCAGCGCGCGAACCATCGCCGAGTGGTCCCAGGCCTTGCCGCCGTGGGCCGCGCAGGAATTGAACAGCTCCTGCGCCGTGGCCGTGTTGGGCAGCGAGACACCGAGCGCACGGGCGCTCGCCAGTGCCAGGTTCAGGTCCTTCTGGTGCAGCTCGATACGAAAGCCCGGGTCGAAGGTGCGTTTGATCATGCGCTCGCCATGCACTTCGAGAATCTTCGACGAGGCGAAGCCGCCCATCAACGCCTGACGCACCCGCGCCGGGTCTGCGCCGGCCTTCGCGGCGAACAGCAGCGCCTCGGCCACCGCTTCGATGTTCAGCGCCACGATGATCTGGTTGGCCACTTTAGCTGTCTGCCCGTCGCCGTTGCCACCCACCAGCGTGATGTTCCTGCCCATCAGCTCGAACAGCGGTTTGACCTTTTC
>JAYSMB010000485.1:0-2606 GCA_043725065.1 Burkholderiales bacterium | reverse complement strand
CTTGCAGCTGCATTGCGCCAGCTCGGGCAGGAACGAGTAGCCGCTCGGCCGCTCGTGGATGATGGCCGCGTAGCCGAAGCAGATGTGCACGGCCGTCGTTCCGGTCACGCCCTCGAGCGCGCGGTTCAGCGCCTTCAGTCCGTAGAGACGCGCCTTCTCGGGCCGCGCCTGCATATAAGGTTCGTCGATCTGCACCACGTCGGCACCGGCGGCGAACAGGTCGCGGATCTCCTCGTTGACGGCCGCGGCGTAGTCGAGCGCCGCTTCCTCTTCGCTGGCGTAGAAGTCGTTCTGCGCCTGCTGAAGCATCGTGAACGGCCCGGGCACGGTGATCTTCGTCATGCGCGAAGTGTTCGCGCGCAGAAATTTCAGGTCGTCGACCTCGACCGCGTGCCTGCGCCGAATCCTGCCCACGATGCGCGGCACCGGATTCGGATGGCCCGATCGGTCGAGCGCTGATCCGGGGTTGTCGAGGTCGATCCCTTCGAGCGCGGTGGCGAACCGGTTCGAATAGCTCTCGCGCCGGAACTCGCCGTCGCTGACGATGTCCAGGCCTGCCTCTTCCTGCGCCCGGATCGCGATCAAGGTCGCATCGTCCTGCGCTTCAGCCAGGTACCGCGGCGGGATCCGCCATAGCTCTTTCGCCCGCACCCGCGGTGGGAAGCGGCCGGCAAGCTTCGCGCGGTCGATCAGCCACTCGGGCTGGGGAAAGCTGCCGACGATGGTCGTGGGGAACAGCATGGTCCTGTGTCTCCGATACGATGTTCTCGGTGCCTCAGGCACCGAGATAGGCACGCTGGATTTCGGGGTGCGCCAGCAGTGCGTGTGGTTCACCTTCGGCGACGATACGGCCTTCTTCGAGCACGTAGGCGCGGTCGGAAATCGCCATTGCCATCGCGACGTTCTGTTCGACGAGCAGCACCGATACGCCTTCGGCGTTGATCTTGCGGATCGCCGCGAACACGTCGTGGACGATCAGCGGCGACAGGCCGAGCGAGGGCTCGTCGAGCAGCAGCAGGCGCGGTCGCGCCATCAAGGCTCGGGCGATCGCCACCATCTGTTGCTGCCCACCCGAGAGTTCGCCGGCCGGGCTGGCGAGCTTTTCCTTCAACACCGGAAAGAGTGCGATCGCCGCTTCGAGCGACTCCCCGCGATACGCCTTCGCCGCCGGCAGATAGCTGCCGAGCTCGAGGTTCTCGAGCACGCTCATGCCGGTGAACAGGCGCCTGCCTTCCGGCACGATGGCGATCCCGGCGGCGCAGAAGCGATGCGGCGGCAACCGGGTGATGTCGCGGCCTTCGAAACCGATGCTTCCGCCGCGTGTGCGCAGGATGCCGGCGATGGCGTTGATCAGCGTCGTCTTGCCGGCGCCGTTCGGGCCGACGACGTACAGCATCTCGCCGTCTCGCACTTCGAGCGACACGCCCCACAGGGCCCGCGCAGCGCCGTAGGCCACCTGAAGGTCGCGGACTTCAAGCATGGGCTTCGCCCAGATAGGCTGTCATCACCTCGGGCCGCCGCATGACCTCGGTGGCAACACCCTCGGCGAGCAATTCGCCGTGATGGAAAACGATGACGCGATCGGTGAGCGCCATCACCGCGCGCATCACGTGCTCGACGAAGATGATGGTCGAGCCCTGGTCGCGAATGCGCCGGATCAAGGCGACGGCGGCGTCGATCTCGCTCGGCGTCAGGCCGCACAGCACTTCGTCGAGCAGTACCAGCCGCGGTCGCGACGCGAGCGCGCGCGCCAGCTCGAGGAACTTGCGCTGGTGCAGGTTGAGGTCCTCGGGCCTCGCGTTCGCCTTGTCGCGCAGGCCGGTGAACTCGAGCCAAGTCATCGCTTCCTTCCGCGCCGCACGCGGGTCGGTGACGGCGCCGCCGAACATCGTCGCAAGCGCCACGTTCTCGAGCACGCTCAGGTGCGCGAACGGGCGCGGGATCTGGTAGGTGCGGGCGATGCCGGCGCCGGCGATGCGATGGGCCGCCTGGCCGACCAAGTCGCGGCCTTCGAATACAATCTTGCCCGCGGTCGCCGCGAAATGGCCGCTGACGACGTTGATGAAGGTCGACTTGCCCGAGCCATTCGGTCCCAGCAGGCCGAGGATCTCGCCTTGTCGCACGTCGACATCGACGCCCGAAAGCGCACGCACGCCACGGAACGACTTGTGCAGGCCGCGAACGCGAAGCAGCGGATCGCCCGGCACGGGCCTCGGTGCCGACGCTGCTGCCGCCTCCGACTGCGACGGCAGCAGCGGCGACGCCGCCCGAGTCGTGCCAGATGCCTCGGCCGGCACCCGCTTGCGAAACAGCTTCTGCAGGCGCGACAGGATGCCGTCGGGCATGAAGAGAATGGCGGCGATCAGGATCACACCGGTCATCGCCTTGCCGGCCACGGCGTGGTCGGCCGCGGTGAAGCTGTAGAGCAGGCCGGTGATCGCGACCGCGCCGACTGCCGGCCCCGCCCAGTGTCGCGTGCCGCCGAGCACGCTCATCAACACGACCGTGAGCGGCACGGCGATCGTGAACACTTCGCCGACCGTCACGTACGACAGAAACAGCGCGTGGATGCCGCCTGCCACACCCGCGAGCGCGCACGAAATCGC
>JAYSMB010000484.1:0-12861 GCA_043725065.1 Burkholderiales bacterium | reverse complement strand
TTGCCGATGTACTGCGGCAGCCGCCGCATCGCCGACATGATCAGCGCCCACGTGAGTTCGGCCGGCGCCACCGGCGAGCCCGCGCCCTCGGCCACGGCGATGCCCAGCCGGGTGCAGGTCTCGATGTCGATGTGGGCGCCGACCTTGCCGGTCTGCGCGATGAGCTTGAGTTTGGGCAGCTTTTCGAGCAGTTGCCTCGGGAAGTGGGTGCGCTCGCGTATCAGCACCAGCACTTCGGCATCGCGCAGGCGCACCGAGAGCTGGCCGATGCCCTTGACCGTGTTGGTGAAGACCTTGGCGTTGAGATGCTCGAGGATCGAAGCGCATTTGAGCTTGCGCACCGCATCCTGATAGTCGTCGAGGATGATGATGTTCACGAGACCGGACCGATAGCCACGGCACGTCGCACCAGGCCGCGCGCCGATTGTGCACGCCGGCGACGCGACGGGTAGCATGCCCGCTTCGATTCAACAGGGAGACGCCATGTCGATCTCGATGCATTCGGCCAGCGTGCCGGTGTTCGTGCGCATGCTCGGCAACGCCATCGTCTGGCTCGACAAGGCCGAGGCGCATGCCAAGGAAAAGAAATTCGAGCCCTCGGTCTACCTGGCGTCACGTCTGGCGCCCGACATGCTGCCCTTCACGACCCAGGTGCAGATCGCCTGCGACGCGGCCAAGTTCTGCATGGCGCGGCTGACCGGCACCGAGGCGCCGAAGTTCGAAGACAACGAAACCACGCTCGAGCAGCTGCGCGAGCGGATAAGAAAGACGATGGACTACGTGCAGTCGGTTCCGATGGCGCGGATCGACGGCACCGACGCGAAGGACATCTCGGTGCCGCGTCGCGACGGCGCCATCGTCATGAAGGGCGAGATGTACCTCAAGCACTTCGTCCTGCCGAACTTCTACTTCCACATCACCACGGTTTACGCGCTGTTGCGCCACAACGGTGTCGAACTGGGCAAGAGCGACTACCTGGCCGGCCTGACGACGGACAGCTGAATCTACGGCTCAGCCGGCCTGTTCGCCGGGCGGCGGCCTGGGCGGCGCACTCGAACCCGGGCGGCGCGCCCGCCGCGCGAAATGTCGGTCGAGTCCGGCGAGGCGGCGCGCCGCCTCGGCCTGGTTGTGGCGACAAGCGACCAGGCTGAAGACCTGCTCGCGAAAGTGCCAGAGCTGGTGCAACGAGCGGGCGACGACGATGCGCGACCTGGTGTCGAGCGCGGCCGGGGTGCGCAAGTCGCGGATGGCGTCGACGAAATCGACTCGGGCGGCGGCAAGTGCCTCGCGGCTCGCCCGCTCGAAGCCGAGTCCGCGGAGCCAGGGTGATCGGTGGGGTCGTAACACCGGCGGGCGAGTCTCGGCCCGCGTTGCCGCCCCTTCCTGCGCCGCCGAGGGCAACAGGGAAATCAGCAGGCGTTGCAGGGCGGGCAGTGGCATGGCGGCAGCGGGACCTCGGCCGAAGGAGCCGATGGACCATTGTTGTAACTACCGCCGATGGCGAAGCCGCGAAAAAGGCTACCGCGACGGCCCAGTTCGCCGCCGAATGCCTCTCAAACCGTGCCGAAAGTCGCCTTTCGTTCGGCCGTGTACTTCCACCAGGGTGCGGCCGGGGCCCCGCGCATGAAATCGGTGGCCGCCATGAACGTGTCGAGCACGCAGGGATCGTGGCGCTGCCCGGTCTTTTCGCAGAGCTGCCGATAGAGAACGAAGGCGTCCTTGCCGCGCAAGTCGCCGGGGCGCTCGATGCCGATCAGCCGAAGGTCGGCGGCGATGGCGGGGCCGATGTTGGGCAGTTGCTCGAGACGCAGACACTCGGCCACGCTGGCGGCCTTGGGCGACTTGATGACCACGGCGCGCCTCCTACATCAGTATGTTGTCGCGGATCAGGCCGACGGCGAGGCCTTCGATCTCGAAGCCGTCTTCGGGTCCGACCACGATGGGTTCGAACTCCGGGTTTTCGGGAAGCAGCTCGATCGTGCCGCGGCTGCGCTTGAAGCGCTTGACGGTCACGTCGTCGCCGAGGCGGGCGACGATGATCTGGCCGTTCTTGGCTTCATGGGCCTTCTGCACGGCGAGCAGGTCGCCGTCCATGATGCCGGCGTCTTTCATGCTCATGCCGCGGACCTTGAGCAGGTAGTCGGGCCGGCGCGCAAACATGCTCGCTTCCATCAGGTAGGTGCGATCGATGTGCTCCTGGGCCAGCATCGGGCTGCCGGCGGCGACACGGCCGATCAGCGGCAGCGAGAGCTGAGCCAGGCTCGGCAGCGGCAGCGAATACTGCTTGCCGCGCGCCAGGTGCAGCGCGCGCAGTGTGTCAGACTGCAAACGGATGCCGCGCGAGGTGCCGCCGATCAACTCGATGACGCCTTTGCGCGCCAATGCCTGCAAATGTTCTTCGGCGGCGTTGGCGGACTTGAAGCCGAGTTCGTTGGCGATCTCGGCGCGTGTGGGCGGCGCGCCGGTGCGCTCGATCGCGCTTTGTACGAGATCGAGAATCTGTTGCTGGCGATCGGTGAGCTTGGGCATCTCGCGCATGCGAATCTCCATCATGGGCCGCTGAATATTCATCCAGCGCTGTATTTTCATCCAGTTCGGCGAAATATGCAAAAGCAAGGTATGCGAACCGTCGTTGTACTTGGAACCGGCGGCACGATTGCCGGCAGCGCTGCCTCGGCGGACGACAACCTGGGCTACGTCGCCGGGGTGCTTGGAGTCGGCGCGCTGGTCGCATCGGCGTCGAATGGCGACGCGCTTGCGGTGGAGACCGAACAGGTCGCCCAGATCGACAGCAAGGACATGAGCTTTGCAATCTGGCTGCAGCTGGCCAGGCGCGTGGCGTACCACGCCGCGCGTGCCGAGGTGACGGGAATCGTCGTCACACACGGCACCGACACGCTCGAGGAGACGGCCTACTTCCTCTCGCGTGTCGTCGCCGTCGCCAAGCCGGTCGTGCTGACGGCAGCGATGCGGCCGGCGACGTCGCGCCAGGCCGACGGACCGCAGAACCTGGTCGATGCCATCGCTGTCGCCGCCCTCCAAGGCCGTGCCGGCGTCGTCGTCGCGTTTGCCGGCACCCTGCATTCGGCACGCGATGTCCGCAAGGTGCATCCCTATCGCCTCGACGCGTTCTCGTCGGGTGACGCCGGGTCGCTGGCGCGGGTCGAAGCAGGGCGGCTGCGGCCTTTCCGGGACTGGCCGATGGAGCCCGCGATCGGGCTCGATCGCCTGCCCGATGATCACGCGGCGTGGCCCTGGGTCGAGATCGTGACGAGCACGGCGGGCGCTGACGGCCGAACCGTCGCCGCGTTGGTCGACGCCGGTGTCGCCGGCATCGTTGTCGCCGGAACGGGCAACGGCTCGTCGCATGTCGCTCTCGAGGCGGCGCTTGCTGCCGCTGCCGAGCGTGGCATCGCCGTCTTGCGTAGCACGCGGTGTCTCGACGGCGCGATCGTCGAGGCCATTCCGGGGCCGTTCGCCTCCGCGGGCGATCTGACGCCGGTGAAGGCGCGCATCGAGTTGACGCTGCGATTGCTGAGCGCACGGACCGGTACCGTGGGCGCTGCATGAATCTGGCTTCGAGATGCCCCGGACGATCGAAGGGAGACAATCGCCGACCCGAAGTCACCGTCGCGAAGGATCGTCCTTGATCAAGCTCTACTATCACCCGTCGCCGAATCCCGCCAAGGTCGCTCTCTTCCTCGAAGAGTCGGGACTGCCATACGAGGTGGTGCCGGTCGATACGCGCAAGGGCGAGCAGCACGCGCCGTCCTTCACGGCCATCAACCCGAACGCGAAAACGCCGGCGCTTGTCGACGGCGAGATCAACGTGTTCGACAGCAACGCGATCCTGCTCTACCTGGCCGAGAAGACCGGCCGGTTCCTGCCCGAGAACACGCCGGCGCTGCGCGCCTCGATGTACTCGTGGCTGATGTTCGTGGCCACCGGCATCGGCCCGTTTTCGGGGCAGTGCGTGCATTTCAAGCACTTCGCGCCCGAGCCCAAGGTCTATGCCGTGAACCGCTACGACTTCGAGGCATGGCGGCACTGGAACATCGTCGAGGCGCATCTGGCCACGCAGCGCTACATGCTGGGCGAGAGCTACACCCTCGTCGACATGGCGGTCTGGGGTTGGGCGCGCGCCGTGCCGTTCATTCTCGGCGCCGAGGCCTGGGGCCGGCTGCCCCAAGTCAAGCGCCTGCTCGACGAAGTAAGCGCCCGGCCCGCCGCTCAGCGAGTCGAGGCCCTCAAGGCGCGCTTCAGCTTCAAGACCGAGATGGACGAGGACGCGCGCAAGGCGATGTTCCCGCAGAACGCGCGTCTGGCCACCTGATCGATCGCGGCGCCGAGCGGGCGCCGCATGTCTACACGATGTCGAGCGTCACCTCGATATTGCCGCGGGTCGCGTTCGAATACGGGCAGACCTGGTGGGCCGCTTCGACGAGCTTTTTCGCCGCGTCCTTGTCCATGCCGGGCACGTGAACGTGCAGTGAGACCTGGATACCGAATCCTTGCGGGATCGGGCCGATGCCGACGTCGGCGTTGATCGAGGTGTCGGCCGGCAAGGCGATCTTCTGCATCATCGCCACGTGTTTCATCGCGCCGATGAAGCAGGCCGAGTAGCCGGCCGCGAACAGTTGTTCGGGATTGCTGCCGACCGCGCCGTTGCCGCCCAGGCCCTTGGGCGTGGTCAGCTTGACGTCGAGCACGCCGTCGTCGGTTTTGGAGCTGCCTTCGCGCCCACCGGTCGAGGTGGCGTGGGCGGTGTAGAGGATTTTTTCTGGCTTCATCGGGTACCTTGCAATGAGAGTTGAGACCGGGTTCAGCCCACCGATTCTGCTATGTCGTCGAGTTGTGTGCTGAGCTCGAGCCAGCTTGCCTCGAGCTTCTCGATCTGCTCGACGATGGTCTTCAGGCGTTTGCCGTTCTCGGCGCGTCGCGCCGGGTCGACGCTCGGAGCACCGAGCCCCGCTTCGAGCGCGTCGCGCTCCGCGAACAAGACGCCGAGCTTGTTGTCGATGCGATTGACTTCCTGGCGCAGGGGCTTGGTGGCGTCATTGCGCTGCTGGCGCACTTGCGCCGCGGCCTTGCGCTCGTCGCGTGTGTTGCCCGCCACCGGGGCGGGCACGGCTGCCGCGGCGACGGCGGCGGCAGCAGGTGCGACACGGGGCGCGGCGGCCCCCTGCCGGGCCGCCCGGGCTGCGACCTTCGACTGTTCCAGCAGCCACTTCTGGTAGTCGTCGAGATCACCATCGAAGGGCTGGAGCGAACCGCCCGTGACCAGCCAGAACTCGTCGCACACCTCGCGCAAAAGCGCGCGGTCGTGGCTTACCAGCATGACCGTGCCTTCGAACTCGTTGAGCGCGACGCTGAGCGCTTCACGCGTCGTCAGGTCGAGGTGGTTGGTCGGCTCGTCGAGGAGCAGGAGGTTGGGGCGTTGCCATACCAGCATCGCCAGGACGAGCCGCGCCTTCTCGCCGCCCGAAAGCGTGCCCACAGGCTGCGCCGCCATCTCGCCGGTGAAGCGGAACGAGCCGAGAAAGTCGCGCAGCTCCTGCTCGCGCGCGGGTGGTCCGAGGTCGCGCGCCAGCCGCACCATGTGCATCAACGGTCCGTCGGCGGGCGAGAGCACGTCGAGCTCCTGCTGCGCAAAGTAGCCGATCTTCAAACCCTTGCCGGAGACGATCTCGCCCGACAGCGGCGGCAGCGCGCCGACGATGGTCTTGACCAGCGTCGACTTGCCCTGGCCGTTGGCGCCGAGGATGCCGATGCGCTGGCCGGCGAGCACCGAGCGGTCGATGCCTTCGACGATGCGCTTCTCTCCGCCGTGGTCGGCCCTGTAGCCGCAGGCCACGTCGCTGAAGGCGAGCATCGGATTGGGCAGGCTCAAAGGCTCGCGGAACTCGAACTGGAAGTCGGCGCTGGTCAGCACCGGTCCGAGCTTTTCCATCCGCGCCAGCGCCTTGACCCGGCTTTGCGCCTGCTTGGCTTTGCTTGCTTTGGCCTTGAAGCGATCGATGAACTTCTGCAGGTGCGCCATGCGCTCTTTCTGCTTCTCGAAGCTCGCCTGCGCCTGGCTCATGCGGATCGCTCGCATCTCCTCGAATGCCGTGTAGTTGCCGGTGTAGCGCGTGAGCTTGGCCTCGTCGAGATGCAGCGTCACCCTGGTGATGGCGTCGAGAAACTCGCGGTCGTGGCTGATCACGATCATGGTGCCGGCGTAGCGCTGCAACCAGGCTTCGAGCCAGACCAGCGCGTCGAGGTCGAGGTGATTGGTCGGCTCGTCGAGCAGCATCAGGTCGGCCGGGCACATCAGCGCGCGGGCCAGTTGCAGGCGCATCCGCCAGCCGCCGGAAAAGCTGTTCACCGGCAAGTCGAGCTCGGCGCTTTTGAAGCCCAGGCCCATCAGCATCGCCTGGGCGCGCGGCCGCGCATCGAAGCCGCCGGCGTCGCTGATCGCGTGGTGCGCGTCGGCGATCGCGTGGCCGTCGCCGCTGATCTCGGCGCGGCCGAGAAAAGCGTTCGCTTCGGCGAGGACGGTGTCGCCTTCGAGCACGAAGTCGGTCGCGCCCGCGCTCGTCTCCGGCATCTCCTGCGCGACTTCGGCGATGCGCCAGCGCGGCGGCAGGGACAGGTCGCCCGCGTCGGCCGAGAGGCGGCCGGCCAGCAGGGAGAACAGCGAGGACTTGCCGGCGCCGTTGCGGCCGACCAGGCCGATCTTTTCGCCGGGGTTGACGGTGACGCTGGTGCGATCGAGGACGAGCTTGACGCCGCGGCGAAGAGACAGTTGACTGAGAACGAGCATGCGTGATTTTGACCGGAGGCCAATGGCCGTGGTTCGGCCCGGGCGGAAGAAAGCTCAGGCCGCCAGCGCGCGCCGCTCGACCAGTACGACGCAATCCTCGCCGCCGCTGGTCTCGAGCCACGCGCATTCGAGGCGCGGGAACGCGGCCTCGAAGCCGAAGCGCTCGTGCCCGACTTCGAGCACGAGCACGCCGTCGACCGAGAGACGTCGCGGCGCCTCGGCGACGATGCGGCGGATCAGGTCCATGCCGTCTTCACCGCCGGCGAGCGCCAGCACAGGTTCGGCCCGGTACTCGGCCGGAAGTGCGGCCATGCGCTCCGCCGTCACGTAAGGCGGATTGCAGAGGATGAGGTCATAGGCACCGCGCAGGCCGGCGAAAAGATCGGACTCGATCACGCGGATCCGCGCGTCCAGGCTGTGTCGTGCGACGTTGACGCGGGCGATCTCGAGTGCCGCCGGGCTGATGTCGGACGCATCGACCTGGATCTCCGGATAAGCCATCGCCGCGATCACCGCGAGGCTGCCGTTGCCGGTGCAGAGGTCGAGAACGCGGCGGGTCCGGTCGGACAGCCATGCGTCGAGGGTGGCCGTTTCTTCGCCATCGACGAGCAACTCGGCGATGTAGGAACGCGGCACGATCGCGCGCGCGTCGATGGTGAAGGGAACGTTCTGCAGCCAGGCCTCGCCGGTGAGGTAGGCGGCGGGCTGGCGGGTTTCGATGCGCCGGACTATCAGCGCTTCGGCTTTTGCCGCGTCGTCGGGCGAAACCTCGCGCTGGCCGCGCGTCTCAAGCGCATCGAGCGGCCGGCCGATCGCCCAGGTGACCAGCCAGGCCGCTTCATCGAAGGCATTGCCGGTACCGTGGCCGAACGACACTCCCGCCTGCTTCAGACGCTCGCTCTGCGCGACGACGAGGTCGACCAGCGTCATGCGCTCAGCCGACATCCGGGCGCTCAGAATCGGCGCAGATTGGGCGACAGGCCGGTGACTTCTTCGGGCCGCACGTCGATCGTGATCTCGGTGAAGCTCGGCTGGTCGTCGGTGTCTTCCTTCTTCAGCACGATCCGCGAGACCGGCGTCATGTCGTTCTGCTGGCGCCACATCAGGTTGGTCGGCGAATCGGCGTAGGCCAGGCCTTCGTCGCGGGTGATGATGTTGCCGTTGATCATGCGCGCCAGGTCCTGCTCGAAGCTCTGCGAGCCTTCGGCCATCGACTTCTCCATCGCTTCCTTGACGCCGCTGAAGTCGCCGCGCTCGATCAGCTCCTGGATCAGCTTGGTGTTGAGCAGCACCTCGACCGCCGGCATCCGGCCGCCGGCGACGCTGCGCACCAGCCGCTGCGAGACGATCGCGCGCAGGCCCGCGGCCAGGTCGGCGAGCAGCGCCGGGCGCGCTTCCGGCGTGTAAAACGAGAGGATCCGGCCGAGCGCGTGATAGCTGTTGTTGGCGTGCAGCGTCGAGAGCACGAGCTGGCCGGAAAGGGCGTACGAGATCGCCGCCGTCATCGTCTCGCGGTCGCGAATCTCGCCGATCATGATCAGGTCGGGCGCCTGGCGGAGCGCGTTCTTCAGGCCGATCTGCAGGCTTTGCGTGTCGCGGCCGACCTCGCGCTGGTTGACCACCGACTTCTTGTTGTTGAACAGGAACTCGATCGGGTCCTCGATCGTGAGCATGTGCCCGGCCATCACCTGGTTGCGCTGCTCGATCATCGCCGCCAGCGTGGTGCTTTTGCCGGCGCCGGTCGCTCCCACCATCAGGATCAGGCCGCGCTTCTCGAGCACGAGCTGGTTGAGGATCGACGGGACGTTCAGGCTTTCCAGCGTGGGGATCTCGAACGGGATGCAGCGAAACACCGCGGCGATCGTGCCGCGCTGCTTGAAGCCGGAAAGACGAAAGCTGCCCACGCCCGACAGGCCGATGCCGACGTTCAGCTCGCCGGTGTCCTCGAGCTCCTCGAGCTGGCTCGGCGTCAGCAGCTCGGCGAGCAGCTGGCGCGGCTGGGCGTGGGTGAGCGGCTGGTCGGAGAGCTGCAGCAGCTGGCCGTTGATCTTGATCAGGATCGGCGAGCTGGCCGAGAGGTACACGTCGGACGCGCCCTTCTCGGACATCAGGCGCAGCACCCGCTCCATGTTGCCGCTACTCATACCGATTTCCTTTCAGTTCAGCTTCGCAGCAGTTCATTGATGCTCGTCTTGGCTCGTGTCTGCGCATCTACGCGCTTGACGATCACGGCGCAATACAGGCTGTGGCTGCCGTCTGCCGCGGGCAGGTTGCCGCTCACCACGACCGAGCCGGAAGGGATGCGCCCGTAGCTCACGCTACCGGTGGCGCGGTCGTAGATCTTGGTGCTCTGGCTGATGTAGACGCCCATCGAGACGACCGAGTTCTCCTCGACGATCACGCCTTCGACGATTTCGGAGCGCGCGCCGATGAAGCAGTTGTCTTCGATGATGGTCGGGTTGGCCTGCATCGGCTCGAGCACGCCGCCGATGCCGACGCCGCCCGAGAGGTGCACGTTCTTGCCGATCTGCGCGCACGAGCCGACGGTGACCCAGGTGTCGACCATCGTTCCTTCGTCGACATAGGCGCCGATGTTGACGTAGCTCGGCATCATGACGACATTCTTTGCGAGGAAGGAGCCGCGCCGGGCCACCGCGGGCGGAACGACGCGAACGCCGCTGGCGCGCATCGCCGCTTCGTCGAGGCCGGAAAACTTGGTTGACACCTTGTCGTAGAAAGTCAGGTCGCCGGCACGCATCGTCCGGTTGTCGCTGAGGCGAAAGCTCAGCAGCACCGCCTTCTTGACCCACTGGTTGACGGTCCATTCGCCGACGCCCTGACGCTCGGCGACGCGAATCGTCCCGGCGTCGAGGCCGGCAATCACCTCCTCGACGCCAGCGCGAATCTCCGGACTGTTCGTCGCGTCGAGCGATGTACGGCTGTCCCACGCCAGATCGATGAGTCGCTGCAGGTCTTGGGTCATCGGAAAGAAGCCGTGAAGGAATCGATATTGTAAAGAGCGACCGCGGCGGGACGGGCGCGGCTGCGCCAGCGTCCGGCACTTTTACCCACAATTGGTTTCGCGGCTCGGTGTTCGATAGGGGCAGCCTCTCGCCTTGCGGTCTTGACGATAGGCCGGCACCTGCTCATCATTGCGCGCCGGCTGAATGGCGGGCACGGTCAACACCACGAAGGGCAAGGGCAATGAGTACGGTCGATATCCCCGATTCGCTTTCCGTCTCGGGCTGGGAGAAGCAGAAGAACGCGTTGGCCAAAGACAAGGCGGTCGCATCCAAGCTGCAGACTGAAAGCACGAAGCTCGCCGATGCCGTGAAGAATCTCGGCAAGGCCCATTCCGCCTTCGACTTCGGCCTGCTCGAGACGAAGGGGACGGGTCCGGGTGTCGATGCGGCAATCGCCAAGTTCGAATCCGCCGTGAAGGGCGATTTCAAGAATCTGCTGGGCGCTGTCAAGCTCGCGGGTGCCGCCGCGGACGTCGTCGCGTCGGCTGCCGAAAAGCTGCGCAAAACAGTCAAGGGCGACAGCGAAAAGGTCGCCGGCGCCGCCATGGCTGCAGCCTCGGCAGCGTCGAAGGCATCGACCAAGTTCGCGACCGATCTCAGCGCCGCCGTCGATGCCGCGCAGGCCGAGCTGGTCAAGCTCAAGGCCGGGGCGAAGAAGCCGGGCGCGCCCACGTCGAGCCCGAAGGCAGCGGCCGATGGCAAGACCCTCGCGGCCCTGATCAAGAAGTCGATCACCGCGCTGAAGAGTCCCAAGGGCTCGCCGGTCGCGGTCCGCTTCCTCGTCCTCGTGGAGAACAAGAAGCTGCGCCTTTATCTCGGCCCCAAGCCCGACAACGCGCTGGCCAAACTGAAGACCCAGTTCGATCCCAAGGCCAAGTTCAAGCGGATCAAGGATCCGAAGGGTCAGGTGATCTGGGAAAAGGCCTCGCTCACGTTCGTCAGCGACATCCTGAAGGGCGGCTTCGCCAAGCAAGTCCAGATGGCCATCCGCGAGCAGACCAAGGTCAGCGTCAAAGTTCGGATCAAGAAGTCGGACGGTACGGTTGACGAGGCGGAGAACGTTCCCGACCTCACCGACGATCAGCTCAAGGTCGACCCGGCCGACGAAGCGGAGGCGCTGGCTGCCGGCAAGGAGTACCTGTCGCGTCTCGCCGAGCTGCAGCATGAGATCGACGCCTACAAGGGGCCTAACGCGCAGAAGATCAAGGCGCTCATTGCCACCATCAAGAGCAACGGCGCCGCCAAGAAGTACGCCGAGGTTCTCGACGAGCTCGACGAACTCGAATCGCTGCTCGATACGGGCGACGAATCGGAAGGCGACGAGGCGGAGGGCGACGATCCGGGCGGCGTGCCACCCGCCAAGGCCTTCCTCGCCAAGCTGGCGGCGTTGCGCTCGAAGATCGACGCGGCCGTCGCCGCCGGCGGCGCCGCCGCCAAGCAGATCCACGACTACGCCGAGGCCGCCGAAAAGCTCGCCAAGACCGAGGTCGCCGCCAACGTCGATAAGGCCAACACCTTCCTCAGCAAGGTCGAGCAAATGCTCGCCGATGCGGCCAAGGGAGGGACGGGACTTTCGGTGGCGAAGCTCGCGACGGCACGCCTCGAATGGGTGAACACGCGCGACGCGGCGATCAAGGAGATCACCTTCCTGTCGAAGGCCATCGTGGCGGCTTTTGCGAAGGAAACCTCGCAGGCGCCGCAGGTCAAGGACGCGATCAGGAAGCTCGCGGACCTGACGCTGCGCCTGAAGACGGGCCTCGAGAACGACCTCGATGCAGCCCTTTCCGAGAACGATCCGGCGCGGCGGGTGGCGCTCGCCGCCAAAGCCAAAGCGTCGCTCGCCTCGATCCGCAAGTTCGTCGAGGAAGACGAGCTGATGAAGAACCTCGACAACAACGAGATCGTGAAGACGATGTCGGTGGTCGGGCCGATGAAGAACAGCCTGAAGGCGATCGAGGCCGCGCTCGGCTAGAACGGTTCGCCGGCGCTCCTCGGCATGCCGCCGAGGGCGACCGGCGCGACCGGCTTCCAGCCCTTGGCGCGGTACTCCGCCGCGACGTTCGTGTAGATGCCGCCACGCACGTTCCAGCGTGCGCGAATGCGCGCGAAGCGCGGATGGGTCGCGGCGACGATGTCGTCGAGGATCTGGTTGGTCACCTTCTCGTGGAACGCGCCTTCATTGCGGTAGCTCCACAAATACAGTTTCAAGCTCTTCAGCTCGACGCAGTGGCGGTCGGCGATCATCTCGATGGCGAACTGGGCGAAATCGGGCTGGCCCGTGAGCGGGCAGTTGCACGTGAACTCGGGGATCACGAACTCGATCACGTAGTCGCGACGGGGCGACGGGTTGGCGAACACGTCGAGGTGTTTCCGGGGTGCGCTCGGTGCTACGGCAGGCGCGGCGCGGGTCGATCCGGCGGGTTCTTGGCGACGAGTCTTGGCCATGGAAAAGGCAACGTTGCGGGCCCGGTTCGGGCGGGGTGGGGATGCTATCATCGAAGCGCTTCAGGCTCGCTCTCCGGTGGCGTTTTGTGCCATTAAATCAATAACTTAGCATCGCCACCCGGCGCCGCCCATGCGTCTCAACTCGATCAAGCTCTCGGGCTTCAAGTCGTTCGTCGAACCGACCCAGTTCCAGCTCCCCGGCCAGTTGGTCGGCGTCGTCGGTCCGAACGGCTGCGGCAAGTCGAACATCATCGACGCGGTGCGCTGGGTGCTCGGCGAAAGCAAGGCCAGCGAGCTGCGCGGCGAGTCGATGCAGGACGTGATCTTCAATGGCTCGGGCCTGCGCAAGCCCGCCGGCCGGGCCAGCGTCGAACTCGCTTTCGACAACGCCGACGGTCGCGCCGGTGGGCCGTGGAGCCGCTTCGCCGAGATCGCCGTCAAGCGCGTGCTGACGCGCGACGGCACGAGCAGCTACTACATCAACAACCAGCCGGTGCGCCGCCGCGACGTGCAGGACGTGTTTCTCGGCACCGGCCTCGGGCCGCGCGCCTACGCGATCATCGGCCAGGGAATGATCTCTCGCATCAT
>JAYSMB010000483.1:0-2360 GCA_043725065.1 Burkholderiales bacterium | reverse complement strand
TCGGCCGTTGGCAGCCTCGCGGCCAGCCGGAACCGCCAGCTGTGGTCGGGCTGGTTCTGGGCCGCGAATTCGTGCTGCCGAGCCTGGCGAGCTGGTGGCTCTCGCTCGCCTGGCTTGCGCTGCTCGGATCGGTGCTCGCCTTCGCCTGCTTCCTCACCCTGCAGGACCGGCTGGGACCGGGGCCGGCGGGGACCGTCGGCGTGATGACACCCTTGATCGCGCTCGTCGTCTCGCTCGCCTTCGAGGGCTTTCGTCCGGACCTGCTCACCGCCCTCGGCGCGGCGCTTGCCGCAGTGGGCAACGCCTTGATGTTGTGGCCGGTCGCGTCGTCAGAAACGTCGCCGCTCGGGGCGATGGCGAACCCTAAGGGTGGCGTGCCGGCAGCGGAATGAACTCGGTCTCGCCAGGGATGCGATCGAAGCGCTGCGCTTGCCAATCGGCTTCGGCCTGCTGGATCCGTTTGCGCCGGCTCGAGACGAAGTTCCACGAGACGAAGCGATGGCCGAGCGGCTCGCCGCCGACCAGTGCGACGCGGCCGCCACGCGGCGCCGCGAGCTTGTGCGACGCGCCCGGAGGAAGGACAGCCATCGTGAATTCGTCGATCTTCTCGCCGTCGATCTCGAAGGGATGGTCGAGCGCGTAGAGGGCGCGCTCGGAAGCGAGCGCAGGCAGCTCGATCGAGTTGCCGGAAGCGACATCGAAGTCGAACACGAGCGCCAGCGTTGGCGAGCGCGTCTCGATCGGCGAGGTCGCGCCGAACGCCGAGCCGACGACGACGTGAACCACGGCGCCGTCGAGCCGCACCTGTGGAATGCTGGCGGCGGGCGCGTGCTGGAACGAAGGCGCCGACTCTTCGTCGGCCTCGGGCAGGGCGATCCAGAGCTGCAGGCCGTGGTTGCGATAGGTCTCTGACTGCAAGTCCTTGGGGCCCCGTTCGGAGTGGACGACGCCGCGCCCGGCCGACATCCAGTTGACGGCGCCGGGCTCGATGCGCTGGACCACGCCGGTCGAGTCGCGATGCATCATCGCGCCGTCGAACAGGTAGGTGAGCGTGGCCAGGCCGATGTGCGGATGCGGCCGCACGTCGTAGTTCGATCCAGGCGCGACGTCGATCGGGCCGAAGTGATCGAAGAAGACGAAGGGGCCGACCGAGCGCCGGTCGGCCTGCGGCAGGAGCCGTCGCACGGTGAAGCCGCCACCCAGATCCTTGGTGTGAGGCGCGAGCGTTTGCAATGCCGTCATGTCGGCCTCCGGTTGCGACCAAGGAAAGTGTAGGCAGGCGCGCCTGCGACGTCGGCTCAGGGTCCGGGCCTCGGCGCCTGCGCGGCAAGCGCACGCACATGGCAGCCCTCGATGTGATCGTTGACCAGACCCATCGCCTGCATGAAGGCGTAGACGGTGGTCGGGCCCACAAAGCTCCAGCCGCGCTTCTTCAGATCGTTCGACATCGCCGCCGACTCCGGCGAGCTGCCCAGGGCCTTCAGAGCCGCGAGGGTGAGGCGCTTCGGCCGCGAGCGCGGCGCCGGCTCGAAGCGCCACGCGTAGGCCGAAAGCGAACCGAACTCTTCGCGCAACTCGAGCACGCGCTTCGCGTTGTTGATCGTCGACTCGATCTTGCCGCGATGACGCACGATGCCGGCGTCGGCGAGCAGACCGACGATGTCGCGCTCCTCGAAACGGACGATGCGCTCGGCGTCGAACCCGGCGAAACCGCGGCGAAATGCCTCGCGTTTGTTGAGGATGGTCAGCCAGCTCAGGCCGGCCTGGAATCCTTCGAGACAGAGCTTTTCGAACAAGCGTGTGTCGTCGGTGACGGGGAAGCCCCATTCGTGGTCGTGATAGTGCCGATACGCGGGGCTCGCCTGGCACCAGAAGCAGCGCAGTGCGCCGTCTTCCGCCTGGAACAGTCCTTTGCGTGCGGTCATGACCGGCATTTTCCCTCGCCGGGTGCAAGAGGCCGGCCGACTAAAATCACGGGTTCACTCGCTGCCGAGAACCCTTCTTCATGAGCCTCAAATGCGGCATCGTGGGCTTGCCCAACGTCGGCAAGTCCACCCTCTTCAACGCGCTCACGAAAGCCGGGATCGCGGCGGAGAACTATCCGTTCTGCACGATCGAGCCCAACGTCGGCATCGTCGAAGTTCCGGATAAGCGCCTGGGCACACTGTCGGCGATCGCGAAGCCGCAGAAGGTGCTGCCCGCGATCGTCGAGTTCGTCGATATCGCGGGCCTCGTCGCGGGCGCATCGAAAGGCGAGGGGCTCGGCAACCAGTTTCTCGCCAATATCCGCGAGACCGACGCCATCGCGCATGTGGTGCGCTGCTTTGTCGACGACAACGTGGTTCATGTCTCGGGCAAGG
>JAYSMB010000482.1:0-8430 GCA_043725065.1 Burkholderiales bacterium | reverse complement strand
AAAAACAAAAGGCCGGCAAGAAGCGCATGAAGCAGATCGGCTCCGTCGAGGTGCCGCAGGAAGCCTTCCTGGCCATTCTCCAAGTGGACGACTGATGGGCGTACTCACCGGTTTGCTGTATGCGTGCCTCGCCGCTTTTGCCGGCGGCTGGTACTTCAACAAGTGGTCGGGAAATTTTTCGCTGCTCCTCTTCGTTCTGAGCCTGGCCACCTTCGGCTATTGGCTGGCCGAGCGCTTTCACTTCGCGCCGCAGCGCCGCCGTGCCGTCGTCGCGTTCGAGCGGCAAGACGCGGAACGCCGCGACCAGCTCACCCGCCAGGGCATCACCCGGGTCGACGACAACAGCGCCGAGACGCGCCAGGCCCTGCTCATGCAGCCGTGGTGGCTCGACTGGACCGCGGGCCTCTTCCCGGTGATCCTCGCCGTCTTCCTGCTCCGCTCCTTCCTGTTCGAGCCGTTCAAGATTCCGTCGGGCTCGATGAAGCCGACGCTGCTCGTCGGCGACCTGATCCTCGTCAACAAGTTTCACTACGGCGTTCGCCTGCCGGTGCTCAACCGCAAGATCGTCCCCGTCAACGATCCGCGGCGCGGCGACGTGATGGTGTTCCGCTATCCCCTCGATCCGAGCACCGACTACATCAAGCGTGTCGTCGGCGTGCCCGGCGACGAGATCTCGTTCCACGGCCAGCAGCTCTATGTGAACGGCAAGCCCGCCGAGCTGAAGCAGGTCGGCGAGTTCTACGACGACGACACACGTCGTTACGAGAAGGAGTTCACCGAACAGCTCGGCGCGGTGGAGCATCGCATCCTTATTAATCCTCAATCGACGCCTTTTTTCGGGAGCCAGGAGAGCCATCAGTTTCCGTTCCGTGACAACTGCCAGTACAGTGCCGAAGGTGTGACGTGCAAGGTGCCCGCGGGCAACTACTTCATGATGGGCGACAACCGGGACAACTCCCAGGACTCGCGTTATTGGGGTTTCGTGCCGGACGAGAACATCGTCGGCAAGGCATTTTCGTCTGGATGAATTTCGGCGACCTGAAGCGCATCGGGTCGTTCCGATAGGCCAAGGAGTGCGAATGAAAAGCGGAGTTCGAAGCGGACGCGATCAACGCGGTCTCACGCTGTTCGGCCTGCTCTTCTGGGGCATCATCATCGGCTTCCTGGCGCTCCTGGGCATGCGAGTCCTGCCGACGCTCAACGAATACTTCACGATCAAGCGCACGATCAACAAGATCACCAGCGAGGGCTCGACTGTGCCGGAAATCCGCGCTGCGTTCGAGCGGCAGAAGGACATCGAGTATTCGATCACCTCGATCTCGGGCAAGGACCTGAGCATCACCAAGGAAAACGACAAGATCGTCGTCAGTTTCGCCTACGACAAGGAAGTGGAAGTGATGAAGCCGGTGTACCTTCTCATCAAGTTCGAGGGCCGCTCGTCGTCGAATTAGCGCACGCCCGCTCTTCACTTCCAACGCATGGATTCCCGCCTCGTCGCCCTCCAGCAGCGCATCGGACACCGCTTTGCCGACCCCGGCCTGCTGCAACGGGCGCTGACCCACCGCAGCTTCGGCACCGATCACAACGAGCGCCTCGAATTCCTGGGCGACGCGGTCCTGAGCCTGATCGTCTCGAGTCTTCTGTTCGACCGCCTCGGCGGCTCCGACGAAGGCGACTTGACCCGCGTTCGTGCCCACCTCGTTCGCGAGGACAGCCTGCACCGCGCCGCGCTGCAACTCGGCCTGCCCGAGTTGCTGCGTCTGGGCGAAGGCGAAGCGCGCGGCGGCGGAGCGCTGCGGGCCTCGATCCTTGCCGACGCGCTCGAGGCCCTGATCGGCGCCACTTTTCAGGACGGCGGATTCGCGGCGGCGCGTTCGCTGGTGCAAAGCCTGTTCAGCGAGATCATCGAGACCACCGATGTCTCGAGCTGGACCAAGGACGCCAAGACCGAGCTGCAGGAGTGGTTGCAGGCGCGGCGCCTGCCCGTGCCGACCTATCGCATCATGGCCACGCGCGGCCAGGCCCATGCGCAGACTTTCGAGGTCGAGTGCGCGGTGCCGGCCCTCAGTCTGCGCGAGTCGGGCGAGGGTAAATCGCGCCGTGCCGCCGAGCAGGAAGCGGCCCGCCGCATGCTCGATGCCCTCAGCGCCAGCGACCAGCCCGGAAGCCCATTGCGGTCCTGATGAAGGATGAGGCCCCCACGCCCTCGTCGGTCGCCGCCCCCCGAGTGGCCGCGGCCGGACTTGGGGCGGCCCGGCGCCCGGCCGGCCACTCCAATGTGCGAGGTGCTTCAAAGCGTTGCGGGCTCGTGGCCATCGTCGGCCGGCCGAACGTCGGCAAGTCGACGCTGCTGAACGCGCTGGTCGGCCAGAAGATCAGCATCACTTCGAACAAGGCGCAGACCACGCGCCATCGCATCACCGGCGTGCGCACCGTGGCCGAAACGCAGTTCGTGTTCGTCGATACACCGGGCTTCCAGACGCGGCACGGCGCCGCCCTCAATCGCAACCTCAACCGCGCCGTGACCACGACGCTCTCGGACATCGATGTCGTGCTGTTCGTGGTCGAGGCCAAGCGCTTCGGCAAGGAGGACGAGGCGGTGCTCGCCCTTCTGCCGCCGGGCAAGCCGGCGCTTCTGATCGCCAACAAGCTCGACACGCTGGCGCGCCGCGGCGACCTCGCGCCCTGGCTGCGGTCGATGCAGGCTAGGCATGCCTTCGCCGAATTCGTGCCGCTCTCCGCGACCAGGCCGGCCGACGTCGAGCGCCTGCTCGCGATCGTCGCGCCCTATCTGCCTGAGCGGGAATGGCTGCATGGCGAAGATGTCTTGACCGACCGCGGCGATCGTTTCCTCGCCGCCGAGATGGTCCGCGAAAAGCTGTTCCGCCTGACCGGCGACGAGTTGCCCTACACCTCGACTGTCGTCATCGACAAGTACGAGGAAGAGGGCAATCTGCGCCGGATCGCAGCGACGATCGTCGTCGAACGCGACTCGCACAAGGCGATGATCATCGGCAGCGGCGGCGAGCGCTTGAAGCGGATCGGCACCGAGGCGCGCCACGAACTCGAGCACCTGCTCGACGCCAAGGTCTTCCTCGAGCTCTGGGTCAAGGTCAGACGCGGCTGGGCCGACGACGAAGCTCATCTGCGTTCCTACGGGTACGAGTAGATGGCGGCCCGCGCAACGCGCACGCCGCCGCTCTCGGCCTACGTCCTGCATCGCTACGACTGGAGCGAATCGAGCCTGATCCTCGACCTCTTCACGCGCGAGCGGGGCCGCGTCGCGGTCGCCGCCAAGGGCGCGAAGCGGCCGTTCTCGCAACTGCGCAGCGTGCTCCTGCCGTTTCAGCGCATCCACGTCACGCTCGGCCGGCGGTCCGCTGGCGAGGACACGCGCGAAGTGCAGAACTTGCGCGGCGCCGAGTGGACCGGCGGAGCGGCCATGTTGACCGGTGCGGCCTTGTTCAGCGGCTTCTACGTCAACGAGTTGCTGATGAAGCTGGTCGCCCGCCACGACCCGCATCCAGCCCTCTTCGACACCTACGCCGCAACGGTCATGACCCTCGGCGATGACGGCGAAGCTGGCGGCCAGGCGGCCTTGCGCGCCTTCGAGATCGTGCTGCTCAAGGAGATCGGCCTGTTGCCCGACCTCGGCGTCGAAACCGCGACGCGCCGCCCGGTCGTCGCCGAGGAACGCTACCGCGTGCTCGCCGATGCCGGTGTCGTCGCCGCGCACGGCGCGATCGACGCGACTGCCGGCGGCGCGACCCTGACGGCGCTGCAGACCGCGCTCGCGAGCGGCGACCTCGGGGCGCTGCAGCGGGTGGCCTCGCGATCCCTCACCGAATTGCGACCGCTGTTGCGGGCGCAGCTTGCCTATCATCTCGGCACCGATAATTTGCGCACCCGACAGGTCATGATCGATGCGCAAGCCCTGACGCCGACACCGACGTGACACACCGATGAACCCCCTGGTGACGACCGGCCTCGACGAGCGTGCGCGTGGCACCGCGCTTTCGGTCAACGTCAACAAGATCGCCCTGCTGCGCAATCAGCGGTCGCTCGCGATCCCGAGCGTCGTCGCCCTGGCGCGGGTCGCGCTCGAAGCCGGTGCGCATGGCATCACGGTTCACCCGCGCCCGGACGAGCGGCACATCCGGCGCCACGATGTCTTCGATCTCGCCGCGATGCTGAAGGACTGGCCGCGGGCCGAGTTCAACATCGAAGGCAATCCTTTTCACAACCTGATGGTGATCGTTCGCCAGGCCAGGCCGCGGCAATGCACGTTCGTCCCCGACAGCGCCGAGCAATCGACTTCCGATCACGGCTGGGATCTCGCTCGCGACGGCGCGCGGCTCGCGCCGCTGATCGAAGAAGCGCACGCGCTGGGCGTGCGTGTCAGCCTGTTCATGGACGCCGATCCAGCGGCGATGAGCGAGGCGCGTGCCATCGGCGCCGACCGGGTCGAGCTCCATACCGAGCCCTACGCTCGGGCCCACGGCACCGCCGGCCAGGCGCACTCGCTGGCTGCTTTCGCCGCGGCTGCGCGGGCGGCGCGAAGCGAAGGGCTGGGCGTCAACGCCGGCCATGACCTCAACCTCGTGAACCTGGGCGACTTCATCGCCGCGGTTCCCGGCGTGCTCGAGGTCTCGATCGGCCACGCCTTCGTGGCCGACGCGCTGGAGCTTGGCATGGCGAACGCGGTGCACGCCTATGTCGCCGCGATCGAGCGCGCGGCGCCGCGATGAGCCGCCGATGATCTACGGCATAGGCACCGACATCTGCGACGTGCGCCGTATCGCCGGCGTGCTCGCGCGGCGAGGCGAGCGTTTCGCCGAGCGTGTGCTCGGCCCGCACGAGATCGAGGTCTACCGTGCACGCGGCGCCCAGTTCGCCGAGCGCGGCTTGCGCTATCTTGCGACGCGCTTCTCGGCCAAGGAGGCGTTCTCGAAAGCGATCGGCCTTGGCATGCGAACGCCCATGACCTGGCGCGGCTGCGAGATCGTGAAACAGAAGAGCGGCAAGCCCGAAATCCGGCTGCACGGTGCACTTGCCGAATGGTGCGCGGCACGCGGGCTCAGCGCCCACGTCAGCGTCACAGACGAATCAGACTACGCGGCGAGTTTCGTCGTCGTCGAAACGCGAGGTGAACCATGAAGGAAGTAGTCCACGCGCCGGTAGTCCTCGACATCGCCGGCCTCGCTCTCGACGACGCCGACCGGCGCCGCCTCGCGCATCCGCTGGCCGGCGGCGTCATCCTGTTCGCGCGCAACTGGCGCGACCGGCGCCAGCTTACCGAGCTCGTCGCCGAGATCAAATCGCCGCGGCCCGACATGCTGATCTGCGTCGACCACGAAGGCGGCCGCGTCCAGCGATTTCGAAGCGACGGCTTCACCGCCTTGCCGCCGATGCGCGCGCTCGGCGAGATGTGGATGGACGACGGCCACGCCGGCCGCGGCGCGGGTGCGATGCGCGCGCTCGAAGCGGCGACCGCCGCCGGGCATGTGCTCGCCAGTGAACTGCGCGCCTGTGGCGTCGACCTCAGTTTCACGCCGGTGCTCGATCTCGACCATGGCGCGAGCGGCGTGATCGGCGACCGCGCCCTGCACCGCGATCCGCGCGTCGTCGCTGTGCTCGCCAAGAGTCTCATGCACGGCCTGCTCGAAGCGGGCATGCGCAATTGCGGCAAGCACTTTCCCGGGCACGGCTTCGTCAAGGCCGACAGCCATACCGAGGTGCCTCTCGACCAGCGCTCGCTGGCCGCGATCCTGGGCGCCGACGCGAAGCCCTACGAATGGCTGGCCGGCACGCTCGCCAGCGTGATGCCGGCGCACGTGATCTATCCGAAGGTCGACCCGAATCCGGCGGGCTTTTCGGCACGCTGGCTCAAAAACATCCTGCGCTCGCAGCTCGGCTTCGACGGCGCGATCTTCAGCGACAACTTGAGCATGGCGGGTGCGCGTCGTGTCGGCGGCGTCGAAGTCAGCTATACCGAAGCGGCGACGCTCGCGCTCGAGGCGGGCTGCGACATGGTGCTGCTGTGCAATCAGTCGCTGGGCGACGGTGCTGCCGTGGACAGCCTCCTCGACGGCTTGCTCGAGGCTGCGGCAACCGACCACTGGCAACCCGACCCCGTGAGCGAGGCGCGCCGTCTCGACCTGCTGCCGCGGACGACACCGATCGCCTGGGACGAGTTGATGCACTCGCCCGCGTACCAGCGTTCGCTCGAGCGACTGCCATAGACAGGCGAGCCCGCGGCGAGCGCTTGCCCCTGGGGCAAACGCTCGCGAGTCAGATGCTCAAGCGCCCGGCGTCTGCGACTCGAAGGGAAGCCGCACCTGTGACAGGTCTTTCTTCGTTTCGACCAGAACCAGCGGCCCCGCGTCGACGCTCTCGACCTTGCGGATCTCGCGCGGTGTGCGGATCGGTGCCGGCGCTGCCGCCATCGCTTCCTGCGCCGCCTTGATCTTGGCCTCGTCGGAGTTCACCCATTGCAGACCCGCGCCGTCGGCGACGGCGAGCAGCGAGTCCATGGGTAACACGTAGTCCCGTTCGGGCGTGGCGGCGACTTCGAGCGCAGCCGGCTGCGCCGCTTCATGCGCGTGCACATGCTCATGCGGCGCGGGCGACGAGTCTTCGCGAGTCACGAGGAAGGGCAGCGGCGCGGCGGGCAGGTCGTGAACCGGCCGCGCCCACTCGGGCTCGCGACCGGCACTCGCCATCGGCGGCTCGGCATTGTCGTGCGCCGGCGAGGCGACCGCTGTCGGAGTCGACGCGTCACGCGTTGCGCCTTGGTTCGTGTCGCCCTCGGCCGCACCTTCGCGCGGGCCGCAGTCACGTCCACGACCACCGCGACGGCGCCGGTTTCCCGAGCCTTCGCCGCGTGTATCGCTCGGATTGCCGGCGTCCTCGATCGTCGCATCGCCGGTCTCGACGTGCGGCTCGGTGCCGTTGGCTTCGACCGGCACGCCCGGGGCTTCTGGATGTGCGGTCATCGCTTCGCCGTCGTTGGCAGCCTGTACATCGCGATTGACCTCGGTGCCGTTCACCTCGTCACGGTCGCGTCCACGTCCGCCTCTGCGATTGCGGCGGCGACCGCCCTGGCGATCGCCGCGGTCGGTCGTCTCGCTGCCGTTCGGGTTGGGCTGGGTGTCGACGAAGGACGCCGGCGCAACGCCTTCCGCGGCGATCGAAGCGTCGGCTGCCGCGCCATTGCCAGGCGCAGTGCGTTCGTTGCGACCGCCACGGCGTTCGTCGCCACGGCTGTCGTCTCGCGCTTCCTGGCGTGGTTCGGATCGCGGACCGCCGCGGTCGCCACGATCGCCTCGCTCACCGCCACGGCCGGTCCGGGACTCGCGGGGTTCACGCGGCTCGCGGGCCTCGCGCGGTTCGCGCGCTTCGCTCCGGCCGGGCTCGGCTGCATCGGCTTTGGGTCCAGCGTCGCCGCCGCGCTCGCCGCGACGACCGCGGCCTTGCGTGTCGTTGTTGCCTTCCGGACGGTCGGCCGCGGAACGTTCGCCGCGCCGGCCGCCTCCGCGTCCGCCTCGGCCGCCGCGATCACCGCGATCGCCACGGCCGTCGCGGTCGCGCTTCGGCGCGTCACCGGTCGCCGGTGCGGGCAAGGCCAGCGGCCCTGCCGCGACCGGCTCGGGTTCGCCGCCGGAGAAGATCGCTTTGACCCAGGAAAAAAAGCCGCGACCGGCAGGAGCGGGAGCGGCCGCGGCCTTGGGTGCCGCCATTGGCGCCAGCACCGGCTTCGCAGGCTCGGCAGTGCGCGGCTCGGGCCTGGGCATGGCGATCGGCGCCGGCGTCTCGGGCAGGATTCCCTTGATGACCGGCTCCTGTTTCGGCTTGGCCTTTTCGCGCCGGGTGATGCCGATTTCCTCTTCTGGCTCATCGATCATCGTGTAGCTGGCTTGCAGATTCTCGAGGCGCGGGTCGTCGTGACGCAGACGCTCGAGCCGGTAGTTCGGCGTCTCGAGGTTCTTGTTCGGCACCAGCAGCACGGTGACGCGCTGCTTCAGCTCGATCTTGGTGATCTCGGTGCGCTTCTCGTTGAGCAGGAACGAGGTCACCTCGACCGGGACCTGAACGTGCACGGCCGCGGTGTTGTCCTTCATCGACTCTTCCTGGACCATGCGCAGGATCTGCAGGGCCGAAGACTCGGTGTCGCGGATGTGGCCGGTGCCGTTGCAACGCGGGCAGGTGATGTGGCTGCCTTCGGAAAGGGCGGGGCGCAGGCGCTGCCGGCTCATCTCGAGCAGACCGAACTTGCTGATCGACGAGAACTGGACACGGGCGCGGTCTTGCCGAAGCGCGTCGCGCAGGCGGGTCTCGACCTCGCGCCGGTTCTTCGACTCTTCCATGTCGATGAAGTCGACGACGATCAGGCCACCCAGGTCGCGCAGACGCATCTGGCGCGCGATCTCG
>JAYSMB010000481.1:0-3592 GCA_043725065.1 Burkholderiales bacterium | reverse complement strand
AGGTGCTCCGCAGGCACGGTCTCCATCGACGACAGATCGATCACCGAATCGCTGAAGCTGCGTGCTGTCGGCGTCTCGAGCACGATTTCGTCGCGCATTCGCTGGACGATCTCTTCCGGCGTCAGCGCGCCGGCACCGCGCGTGCCGGGTCGCAGCGCCTCGGTGTGGATCGTCATCAGCTCGTTGAGCACTGCTTGTTGCTCCGCGAGGGGCAGGGCCACGAGCCCCATGCCGACTCGCACGCGGTGCAGCAATCCTGGCAGCAGCTGCAGCAGGCGCTGCCGGCTTTGCGGGTGGTCGGGAATCTTCAGACTCCAGAGCAGGTCATCGACGGTCTTCAGGTCGCTCATCGTCGCTTCCGACTGCTCGCCTTCGCTGAGCATGTCCTCGGCGATGACCTGCGCCCAGGTGCCGGTGACGAAGCGGCGAATCGTCGGTGTGGTGCGCACCTGCACCATCTGGTCGGTCAATCGCTGCGCAAGATGTTGCTGCAAGAGCTCGCGACGTTCGGCGAGCTCAAGAGCGTCGACCGACGCCTGCGCGGAACGCAGTTGGCCCTGCAACTGCTCGGCCAAGAACCCCTCGATCCGGTTCAAGCCGCGCCGGAAAAGCGCGCTGTCGGGCGCTGCCGCGCCGGCCATCTCTTCGGCCACGGCGGTACTGAACGAGAGAAACGCCGACAGGCGCGGATCCTCGATACGCGAATAGCCCAGGCTCACTTCGCCGATGCGGTCGAGCAGGCGCCAGACCGGGTGTTCGTACGAATCGAGGACCGCGTGTTCGGCGAGCACGACGCGCAGCACGGCGATCTGCATGCGCGCGAGCATCGGCCGGAACGAGCCGGGCAACTGCGAATCGCTCAGCAGCGACTCGAACAGCCGGGTCGCGAGTTCGATCACCTGGCGATCGACCGGCTCGCTGGCACTGGCGACGAGCGCCGCACGATGCCGCTCAATGCGATTGCCGCCAGGCGTGCCGCGACCGGCCAGCGAGACTTCGGAGGGGAGGTGGCGCAGCAGTTCGTCGAGGCGCAGCAACGCCTGCTCGAGCTCGGGATTGCGTCGGGCCGTGCCGTCGCTGCGCACTGCGCGGGCAGCGCCGTTGGCATCACCCCCGGCACCGCCCTCACCGTCCTCACGCGTTGATCCGAACGACGTTCCCGGCATGCTCGAAAGGAGCGAACTCAGGGCACCTGCGCGTGCGGGCTCGGCCGCCGGGAAACGGCCGAAGCCGGCGCCGGAGGGCAGGATGACTGTGCGATACGTCCCCGGCTCGACGCCTGCGGCTTCGAGCCGCGTCGAAGCGGAGGCCCACGCATTCTTGAGCAGCCCCGCCAGTACGCCCGCCGAAGTACGCAGAACGATCGCACGCTGAATCGGCGAATTCACGACCGCACAGGTGCCGTCCCAAAGTGCCGAGGCGTACACCAGGGGGCGAAAAGGGTTCGACTCGGCGTTGACGTGCGACTGCCCGATCAGCGTTGAAGTGAAGGTCTGCAGTTCACGCAGCTCCCATTCGGCCGTGCTGTCGATGAGCTGCGTCGCGCGCGAGATTTCGATGTCGACCTCGACCCGCGATTCGTCCATCAACTCGAGGCCACCGAGCCCGGTGCGTGCCTCGGCGAAGCTGGTCTCGCGCGGTCCGTCGATCTCCTCGCGAACACGCTTCGTCAGCGACTCGACGAAGGTCTTCTCGTACAGGGTCGCATCGCGTTGCAGGGTCTTGACGATTTCGGAGTGATGCGCGCGCTCGCCCGGGTTCGACCCGCTGCTCTCCTTCGACGGGCCGAGGAGTTGCAAGGTCCCGGTCAGCACGCGGGCGACTAGCGCGGGCGCGAGGGCCAGTTCGTCCTCGACGAAGCGTCGATACAGGGGTGCGGTCAACAAAGGCCTCGAAGCGGATGACGGACGATTATCCCGCTCGGAGGTCCCCGTTCCAAACGGTGGCGCTTCGCAATACCGAAGTCGTGCAAAAGTGGTTTGTCTCCGAAGCGACGTCTTTTGGGAGATCAACGAAAAAGGGCTGCCGAAGCAGCCCTTTCGAGACAATCCGGCGAGCGCAGGACTACATGTCCATGCCGCCCATGCCGCCCATGCCACCCATGCCGCCGCCCATGCCGCCGCCGCCCGAAGACTCTTCCTTCGGCGCTTCGGAGACCATTGCTTCGGTCGTGAGCATCAGCGCGGCGACCGAGGCCGCGTTCTGCAGCGCGAAGCGCGTGACCTTCGTGGGGTCGAGGATGCCCATCTCGATCATGTCGCCGTACTGGCCGTTCTGGGCGTTGAAGCCGTAGTTGCCCTTGCCGGCGAGCACCGCGGCGACGACCACGCTCGGCTCGTCACCGGCGTTCGCCACGATGATGCGAATCGGCTCTTCGATGGCCCGCATGATCAGCTTGATGCCGGCGTCCTGATCCGGGTTGTCGCCCTTGATAGTGCCGACAGCCTGCTTGGCGCGCAGGAAGGCGACGCCGCCGCCGGCGACGATGCCTTCCTCGACGGCTGCGCGGGTTGCGTGCAAGGCGTCTTCAACACGCGCCTTCTTTTCCTTCATCTCGACTTCGGTCGCCGCGCCGACCTTGATCAGCGCCACGCCGCCGGCCAGCTTGGCCACGCGCTCCTGGAGCTTTTCCTTGTCGTAGTCGCTGGTGGCTTCTTCGATCTGCACGCGCACCTGCTTGACGCGCGCTTCGATGTCGGCAGTCGCACCGGCGCCGTCGATGATCGTGGTGTTTTCCTTGCCCACTTCGACGCGCTTGGCCTGGCCGAGGTCGGCAAGCTGCACCTTCTCGAGCGTCAGGCCGACTTCTTCGGCGATGACCTTACCGCCGGTGAGGATGGCGATGTCTTCGAGCATGGCCTTCCTGCGGTCACCGAAGCCCGGCGCCTTGACGGCGACGACCTTGAGAATGCCGCGCAGCGTGTTGACCACCAGGGTGGCCAGCGCCTCGCCTTCCACTTCCTCGGCGACGATCAGCAGCGGGCGGCCCGACTTGGCGACCTGCTCGAGCGTCGGCAGGAGATCACGGATGTTGCTGATCTTCTTGTCGAACAGCAGGACGAACGGGTTGTCGAGTGCAGCGGTCTGCTTTTCGGGGTTGTTGATGAAGTAGGGCGAGAGGTAGCCGCGATCGAACTGCATGCCTTCGACGACTTCGAGTTCGCTGGCGAGCGACTTGCCGTCTTCGACGGTGATCACGCCTTCTTTGCCGACCTTGTCCATGGCGTCGGCGATGATCTTGCCGACTTCTTCGTCGCTGTTGGCCGAGATCGTGCCGACCTGGGCGATTTCCTTGCTCGTCGTCGTCGGCTTCGATTGCTTCTTGAGCTGCTCGACCAGCGCCGTGACGGCCTTGTCGATGCCGCGCTTCAGATCCATCGGGTTCATGCCCGCGGCGACGTACTTCATGCCTTCGCGGACGATGGCTTGTGCGAGCACCGTAGCGGTGGTTGTGCCGTCACCGGCGATGTCGCTGGTCTTGGAAGCGACTTCCTTGACAATCTGAGCGCCCATGTTCTGGAGCCTGTCCTTGAGCTCGATCTCCTTGGCGACCGAGACACCGTCCTTGGTGACCGTCGGGCCGCCGAACGAG